>DATBAY010000525.1:0-24300 GCA_036271295.1 Lacipirellulaceae bacterium
CAGCGCATGGCGATGCCTCTTCCCTTCCGCACTCCGCACTCCGCACTCTGCACGTCTCATCTCTGTCCTAACAAATGATTGTGGACGTTATCGGTCGAAGTCTCGTCATTGTTGGTTGAATCAACTACGTGCAGGCTCGTACCTAAATAATTGGTCGTAGAAGTCGCCGTATCCGTGCGCGTCACATAAGGTGAAAGCGCCGGCTTACCAATAAACGGGGGATTGCTACCGCTGTTGAAAACTATCGTTTGGCTCGTACTGCTAAGACCGGACCAGACGACGGCCGTCGGCGCCGTAAACAAACCCTCGCTTTCATCGCGGCCGCCCGAAACAATTAGCGGCACCAAGCGATAAGCGACCGGGTCCATGCGAAATATATCGAACGGATCATGATCCTTAGCGATCTTCGTTTTATCGGCCGGCGTTAAGCTTCCCGATGACAGCGAGGGCAAATCGCTCACATTCATCTCAATCTGCGATTCGAACCCAGGCGCCCAGCGGATGAAATCGATCGGATGTCCCCAGCCATCTAAGAATTCGGGCGCTCCGTCACCATCCGTATCGCCGATGATGTGCTCACCAAACTGCGCACGGGCTTCGCCGTCGCCGCAGGCTAGTGTGACAATCATGTACAGGCATTCCGCACCTTGGTTCTGCCGAATGTTGTCCGCCGTATTGGCCTGCCGCGTGACTGTGTTCGTCTTACCGACCAGCGCGAGATAACGACGAAGATACACATTCGATAATTCGGTGCGCGCTTGCAAATAGAATGGCTGCTGTACAACGCTCGAAGGCGCTCCCCCAGACCCAGTCGGACCAATGTCGTTCAAGAGCACGTCGCTCCAGCGATCGGGCATGTCCAGCAGCATCGTTTCCCGAAGCGCGTACATCCGCGCTTCCGCCGTGGCCTGTCCGCGCTTCGATGCATCGTTCGGATTCGAAAACTGAGCATTGATTTGCGACAGAATGCCTTTCTGACCGTTCGTCGGATTATTGTCATCCCGCAACTGAATCCGCCGCGTTTTGAACGTGCCATAGTACTCGGTGAGCAGCGTATGTAGCCGCTCGACCGTATGACGCGTGCCGTTTTCTTTGGCGGTCTGCGCGGCGAGTGCGGCCACGCCCAGAATCAATGAAGCCAGGATCGTGATAATAAACATCACGATCAACAGCTCGATCAGCGTGAAGCCGCGGCGGGAGGACGTCTGTTGCCCCCTGTCCGTAGTCCGTCGCAGGTTGAAGGCCGATGATCGACCAACAACGGACAGCGGACAACTGACAATGGACAGAGCTCCTATCACTTCTGCGCGTCCTCAATTCGAGTTTCCGGCGTAAAGTTCACGATCGTATCGGCAACATCGCCGACGAACGGGCCAGTCGGGAATAGCAAAAAGTTGCTGGCATTGTTGGTGACACCTGCGCCTGCCGTCATTTTCTTAAAGGCGTCAAAGTTATCCGAGTCCCACGTTCCGTCCAGGCCGCAATGAATCACCTGATATTTGTCCGGATTTACAAACGTTAAACAGGGAGTCGTTCCCGAGCTAGAAGACGAATAGGACGGATTCATCTTTTTGAAGGCGTAGACTGGAAGATCGGTCCCCGAAGGCCCGAGCTTCGAGTCCGCAGTTGCCGCTGGCGGATCGTATGGCCCGGCCACATTTGAGCCACTCATTACCCCTGCCGGATGTCGCGACGTATCGAAGTAAAAGTACGGCTGAGTCGACTTGGGAGGCATGTATTGCCAAAAGTTGATTCGACGCAGCTTTTGCACACCGTTGACCGTGACAGTGAATTCTAGATACCGCCCAGCGGATTCATCAAAATAACCATCCGCGGCGCGCGGCCCCAAGCGTGATACATCAAATGGAAAGATCCACTTCCGCGATTCAATCGGATCTTTCAAGCGACGATCGGTCGCAGAAGAGCCGGTCACGTCGTATGAGGGCCCGCCTTCGCCCGAGAGCGGATACTTGGGATCGGAACTGAATCCGCCCAACCAAAACACGACCGCCTCGCCGGCGCTGATGCCACCAGCAAGATACTTATTCGCAGGCGCTGTAAATATAATTCTCGAACCTGCTGTATTCACCGGAGCTTGACCAGTTAATACCAGCGCCCAATCGTCCGGCTCCGCGGTTCGCGGCGCCAATTGCTTAATATGCCGGCGAACATCGTTGGTAATTCCAGCGTCATCAAGTGGGCCGCTGCTTCCATCGGTTTGGCAATTCGGCGGATAAGCCGTCGTCTTATTTTTGTAGTCGTCAACCGCCGTCGCGATCTGGTTGAGCTCAGCCTTGATCTGCGCTTCCCGCGCTTTCTTGAGCGCCCCGATCGCCGCCACCGTAATGAGCGCCGCCAGCACGCTGATGATCGTGATCACGACCAAAAGCTCAACGAGCGTGAAAGCACGATTGCGGATTTCGGATTTCGGATTTCGGATTCGAACTGGAACGCGACTGTCCGCCAATCCGCAATCCGCAATCCGCAATCCGCAATCGATAGAAGTCGTTTCCATATTTCAGTCCCTTTATTAAGCAAATCGCTGAACGCGCATTACTTGCTGAGCCCTTCAATCAGCTTCACGAGCGGAATGAACAACGCAATCACGATGAAACCGACCGCCCCGCCCAAGAAGATAATGAGCAGCGGTTCCATGAGTTTCGTCAAACCTTCGGTGAGCACCGCGACTTCTTCGTCGTACGTGTCGGCCACTTTGTAGAGCATCGTATCGAGCTCGCCCGTCTCTTCGCCGACGTCGACCATGTTCACCACGATGTCGTCGACGATGCGTTGCTTCATCTTCAATAGGTACAGCAGCAAGCCGATCGGGCCGCCGATGAAACAGAACCAGAAGAACGCCGCGACCGGATGGAAGCCAGGCACCGAGTTTTCCTTCATCGGCTTGGCGATCGCCTCGCCCTCGCGAATCGCTTCGGCGATTTTGGTGTACATTTTCTCGAACGTGGCGTTGCCGCTCGTATCGCGCGTAATGTTGAGCGCCTCCAAAATCGGCACACCGCTCGCCACCAGCGTGCCGAGCGTCCGCGTCGTGCGGGCCAGAATGTTCTTTTCAATCAAGTTGCCAAAGATCGGGATCTTGATGATGAACTGATCCCAACCGATCCGGCCGTGCCGGAACTTGCGGATCAGCTTGATCATGAGCCAGATCGTGACCGGAATGCCCGGAATCAAATACCAGTAATGCACGCACCAGTTCGAGATGGCCACGAGCATTTCGGTCATCGGCGGCAGCTCCAGGTCGAATTCCTTGAAGATGTCGCGGAACGCCGGCACGATCTTGATCATGATGAACGTCAAAATACCGACGGCCACCGTCACGACGACGATCGGGTAGATCATCGCGCCTTTGACTTTGCGCTTGAGCGATTCGGCCCGCTCTTGGAAGTCGGCCAGGCGCTGCAGAATGAGTTCGAGCGCCCCGCCCGCCTCGCCGGCTTTGATCATGTTCACGTACAGCCGGTTGAAGGACTTCGGACTCTTGGCCATGCCTTCAGAAAGCGTGGAACCGCCTTCGATTTCCTCGCAAGTATCTTCGAGCGAGTACTTGAGCCGCCCCGCCTTGGCTTGTCCGGCCAGAATTCGCAGGCTGCGAAGAATCGGCAAGCCAGCATCTTGCAGAATCGAAAGCTGCCGCGTGAAGGTCGTCAGCTCCTTCGACTTCACGCCGCCGAACACGAAGCCACGCTTCTTCTTGGCGCCCGTCGCCTCGGCCTTTTTGCGGGCTTTCTTCGCCGTGATTTTCGTCACGAAGTAGCCCATCTGCCGAATCGTAGCTTGGGCTTCTTCTTCGGTCGGCGCTTCGATCACGTCCTTGATCTCGGCGCCCGTCGCATCCATCGCCTCAAATTGAAAAGTTGGCATGTGAGCCTCAGCTATTCGCCTTTAGCTATTAGCCTTTAGCCAAACCACCGTCGCCAGATTTCTGGCTAACAGCTAATGGCTAACAGCTAATGGCTTTTCTCTTACGCTTCCAAAACCGTTTCCCGCACCACTTCATCCGGCGTCGTCACGCCTTCGAAGCAACTTCGAATTCCAGCAGCACGAAGCGAAACCATTCCATTTTTCACAGCCAGCGCACGCAGCTCGTCAGTCTGCGCGTTGGACATGATTTTGTCTCGCAGCTCGTTGTTCATAATCATTAACTCGAACAACCCGACGCGGCCTTTGTAGCCCGTGTTGTTACACACTTCGCAACCGGCGCCGCGATAAAACCGCTTCCCGCGGATCTGCTCCGATGTTAGCTCGAGATCTTCCAACACCTCGCGCGGCGGCGTGTATTCCTCGCGGCACTGCGTACACACCTTGCGCACCAACCGTTGAGCGAGAATCGCTTCGACCGTGGCGGTAATCAAAAACGTGGGGATCCCCATATCTTTGAGCCGCGTAATCGTGCTCGGCGCATCGTTCGTATGGAGCGTGCTAAACACCAAATGGCCGGTGAGCGACGCCTGCACGGCGATTTCCGCCGTTTCGAGATCGCGAATTTCACCCACGAGAATTTTGTCCGGATCCTGCCGTAAGATGGCTCGCAGAATCTGGCCGAAAGTATTGCCGATGTCCGAATCGATCGGCACCTGAATGATGCCGTCCATGTCGTACTCGACCGGGTCCTCGGTCGTAATCAGCTTGTCTGCAATGTCGTTGAGCTCATTGAGCGCGGAATACAAGGTGGTCGTCTTGCCCGAGCCCGTCGGGCCGGTTACCAGCACAATGCCGTTCGGCTTTTCGATCGCGTCCCGAAACTTCACCAGCGTGGGCTCGTCCATTCCTACGCCGCCAAGATCGAGCGACGTCACCGAGCGATCGAGCACCCGCATGACCACGCTTTCACCGAACATCGTCGGCAACACGCTGACGCGCAAATCGACCGCGTGACCGCCGAGCATCAGCTCGATGCGACCGTCTTGCGGCAAGCGCCGTTCGGCAATGTCGAGATTCGCCATCACCTTGATGCGGGTCGTAATGGCAAACGCCAAATGCCGTGGGGGCGGCACCATTTCGTACAGCACGCCATCCGCCTTGATGCGAATTTTGAACTCGTCTTCGAACGGCTCGAAGTGCAAGTCGCTCGCGTGCTCGCGAATGGCCATCAGCAGCACCATGTTCAGCAGTTTGCGAACCGGTGCGCTGTCCGCCAGCGCTGTAACGTCGTCGAGGTTGATCGGTCCATCGGCGCTAATGCCGGCCGCGGCCGCCGCCAGCTCGGCGTCGTCTTCGAGCGCCGAAACAATGCTTTCCACGCTGTCGGTGCTCTCGCCGTAATACCGCTCGAGCGCGGACGTCATCGACGCCTCGCCCGTCACCACCACGCGAATATTGAAGCCCAAAAATGTTCGCAGCTCATCCTGCACGCTGAGATTCTGCGGATCGCACATCGCGACCGAGAGCGTCTCCCCATCGAACTCGATGGGAACGATGCGATACATCTGCGCCATCGGCGCCGTGACCATCCCGATCACATCTTTCTTGATCGTGATTTCCGAAACCGACGTGGTTTGCAGCGAGAGCTGTTCAGCGAGCGCCTGAACAAGCTGCTCTTCGCTGATGAGGCCCATATCGATCGCAACTTTGCCCAGCAATTGGCCAGGATGCTCGTGTTGCTCATCTACCAAGAGCTCTTGCTGCTCATCGGTGATGAAACCCATGTCGACCAGGACTTGTCCAATGCGGCGATGTGCCATAGATGAGAGTTCAGGGATGAGGGGTCAGGGTTGAGATTCCAAATTCAATTCAAATTGCGTTTGCTTTCTCGCTTTCGATACCTACCAAGTCCATCCATCGCTTGCGGTTTAGCTCGACCGCATATGCTTACGCTTCCGCCCCAGCCGGCGAAGGTTCATCATCAAACACGCCACGCTCCGCGGCCGCAAATCGTCGTTCCAATTCCTCGGGTTGGTTGCACTTGGCGAGCCCGTCTTCCTTCGTGACTAGCCCCTGCCGCCACAAATTAAAGATGTTGTCGTCCAGCAGCATCATGCCGTGCCGCGCACCGGTTTGAATCGAGGACGTGATGCGGAAAATCTTGTTCTCGCGAATCAGGTTCGCGATACCGGGCGTCACCACCAGCGTTTCGAACGCCGCCACGCGCCCGCCGCCAACCTTCTTGAGCAGCTGCTGGCACAAAATGCCGATAATGGCGGATGCCAACTGGGTGCGAATCTGTTCTTGCTGATTCGTTGGGAATACGTCGATGATGCGGTTGATCGTGCCCGCTGCGCTCGAAGTGTGCAGCGTGCCGAATACGATGTGACCTGTTTCAGCCGCCGTAATGGCCGCTTCAATCGTTTCCAAGTCGCGCATTTCACCGACGAGGATGACGTCCGGATCTTGCCGCAACGCCCGTCGCAGTGCTTCTTTAAATGACGTCACATCGACGCCCACCTCGCGCTGATTGATCGTCGACTTCTTGTGTTCGTGTTGGAACTCGATCGGGTCTTCGATCGTAATAATGTGATGGTCGTAGTTGTCGTTAAGATAATCGACCATCGCCGCCAGCGACGTCGTCTTACCCGAGCCCGTCGGTCCAGTGACGATTACCAGCCCGCGCGGCCGGGCGATCAGGCCTTTGAAGATCTGTGGCACACCCAGCTGCTCCATCGACCACATCTTCACCGGAATTTGCCGCAACACCATCGCGACGTTGCCACGCTGCCGAAACACCGAAACGCGGAATCGACACGCATCGCCGAACGAAAAACCAAAGTCCGTGCTGCCCGTTTCCTGAAATTCCTGTTGGCAGCGATCGGGCGTGATGCTTTTCATCAACGCCTGCGTATCGGCCGGCTCCAAAACCTTCGTTTTGAGCTTCTGCATCCGGCCATGCAGGCGGAGCACCGGCGGCTGACCCGTCGTAATATGCAGATCGCTAGCTCCCTGCTTCACGCAGGCAGACAGCAACTTATCAATGAGAATCGTTCCCATGCTTCTTCATTCCCCTAATTCAACCGCAAATCAAAACTGAGCTAACAAGATATTGGACGGCGTTTCGCGGCGACTCGCCGCAATACTCCGTTGACAATCTGCCAGCGCGGCCGAACGACTCATCCGAATACGAGCCACCGGGGAATGCCTCTTCCTCGTCCTTCGACCGCCAATCCCGGGCCCCGATCCGGTTTTGACGACTCGAAACGCCCGCCTCGGACTAGCCGTCGTCTCAATTCCCGGCGAACAGAAAAGACCGGAAACTCATACGCGGCAAATTGTCGTTCCACAACTGCTCGATGGCGAACAATGGATTATTCGCCCTGAGCATTGCGGACTCAAGAAAAACCTCATTTTTATTATAATCGCGTGAACAAGGCTGGCTCGTGCGATTGAACCTTCCCGGCGGGTAGACCCGTTGCTTAGCTGCTTCTTTTCGCAACGCGGAACACCTCGTCAATCGTCGTAGTACCTTCTAGCACTTTGCGAATGCCGTCGTCATAAAGCGTTGACATCCCGGCCCTTATGGCTTCTTTTCGCAGATCCTGAGTATTAGCGCCCTGGAATGCGAGCTCCCGAAGTTTGCCCGTCATCATCATCAACTCGAAGATGCCGAGCCGGCCGCGATAGCCGCTATGACCGCAGTGATTGCACCCCCGACCCTTCATGAAATTCCCCGCGGCCGCCTGCTCAGCAGTAATCCCGGCCGCGACCAATTCTTGCTCTCGCGGTGTATATGGCTGCTTGCATTTAGTGCAAATAACCCGTACCAAACGCTGCGCAAGAATCCCTATAACGCTGCCTGCGACCAGATATGCGGGCACTCCCATGTCCACCATACGTGTAACGGCACCGGGCGCATCATTCGTATGCAGCGTACTGAAAACTAAGTGTCCAGTTAGCGAAGCCTGAATTCCCATTGATGCCGTTTCGTAGTCACGCATCTCGCCGACGAGAATGATGTTCGGAGCCTGGCGCAACATTGCCCGAATAATAAGCGCGAAATTCAGACCGATGCTGTGCTTCACCTCAACTTGGTTAATCCCAGGGAGATAGTATTCAACTGGATCTTCAGCCGTGATGATTTTGCGGTCTGGGCGATTTAGCTCGTTTAGCGCGGCATACAACGTCGTCGTCTTTCCAGAGCCGGTTGGCCCCGTTACTAGCACAATTCCGTTGGGCCGTTTCAACAACGTGCGGAACTTCTTGAAGTCCTTTTCCGACAAGCCAAGTTGCCGCACTCCGACCTTGATGTTGTCCTTATCAAGCAGCCGCATTACGCACGACTGACCATGGTTCGTTGGCAGCATGCTCACCCGCAAGTCGAGCTCCTTCCCGCCGGCCGTAATCTTGATCCGACCGTCTTGGCATCGCCGCCGCTCCGCAATATCCATTCTCGCCAGAATTTTGATGCGAGAGAGCAGGGCCCCCAGCAGACGCCGCGGTGGGCTATCCCGCTCCACGAGGCGGCCGTCGATCCGGTAACGAATTCGCACCCGGTCGTCGAACGGCTCAATGTGAATATCCGATGCCCGCAACTGCACGGCCTCGCTAATCATCAACTGCACGAGCCGCACAATCGGGGCGCTGGTCTCGTCAACGTCGTCACCGCCGCCGCCTTCGCCGCTGCCGTCATCCTCAGTTTCAGTGAAGTCGATGGCCGTGTCCGTAAACTCTTGCAGCATCGAGTCGGCGCTTTCATCGCCCATTTGGCCGTAGTTGCGATTGATCGCCTCCAGAATGCTTTCACGCGTGGCAAGCGCAATGTTTACCTTGCGATTGAGAATAAACTGCAGCTTTTCAAAAGTCTCGTAATCGAACGGATCGCTTACCAAAACCTTAAGAGCGCCATCCTCCTCTGCCAAAGGGATGACGGCGTTTTCGCGCGCCACGGATTCGGGCACGAGTTCCACAACGCTTGGTGGAATGGGCACGTCTCGCAGGTCGAAGAATTCATAGCCTTCCATGTCCGCCATGGCCTGCATGACTTGCTCGCTGGAGGCGTAGCCCTGCTTCACGAGGATATCGTGAACCTTGCCGCCATTTTTCTTGGCGATCGCCGCGGCTTCGGCCAACTGCTCGGGGCCGATAACTCCGCGGCCAACCAGGAATTTACCCAAATCTGCCATGTTGCAGCGCTCGGTAGAAAGCTCAGTAACCTGTCCAATACTCTGTTCGCGTGCAGCGAAGGCGGATGTTGCGAAGCGTGACGGACTAGAACCGAAACGCACAACATGAGCGCCCGCAACGCGCTCGCCAGCGCCACTCAAAACGCAGCGCGACAGCCCCAACTCACGCTTCCGAAAAGTGCTAACTCTAGGTATCTCTTAGACTAACGATCACGCCAGCGAGTGTCAACGAAGGCCGTTTGGGCCGACTTTGACGGCAACATTCACTCACCCAGCGTGCGTTTTCGCCGCAAGATGTGGTGGTAGTGCTGAGCGAATCGGTGGGCCTCGTCCCTCACATATTGCAGCAGCCTCAATGCGTAGGAACGGCGACTCAACCGCAACGCCTTGTTTCTGCCCATTGCGTAGACGAGTTCCTCCTTCTTGGCGAGCGACAAAACTAGCGGCGGCTCAATCTCCAGCTTTTCGAAAGCCTCCATAGCACGCCGCAATTGCCCGATGCCGCCATCGACCAGCAGGACATCCGGAAACACCTGTCCTTCGTCGCGGAGCTTACCAAATCGCCGCGCGACTACCTCCCGAATACTCGCAAAGTCGTCAATCCCTTGCACGTCGCGAATCCGAAACCGACGATATCCGGGCTTGAACGGCAGTCCATCCAAAAACTGCACTAGACTGGCAACCGTTTCGTTTCCGCCCAAATGCGCAATATCCACGCCTTCGATATTTCGCGGCCGTTTTTCTAACTTGAAGATCTTTTGCAGGCCGGCGAGGCCCTTCTTCGGGTCGATGTAGAACACCTCTGGCTGCTCATGCGTTTCGATCTCTCCGCGCTCGTTGAGGCGTTCGATCATTTCAATTTCATCGCGCAATCGCGCGGCCTGCTCGAATCGTAAATTGGCCGACGCGGTCGCCATTTCATCTTTCATGTCCTTGATAAGCTTCTTACGATTCCCCTCCAGAAACATTCGCAGTCGTTTAATGTCATTGCGATACTCTTCTTTGCCGATGCGCAAGTTACACGGCGCCGTGCACTGATTGATCGACGCCAGCAAGCAGGGCCGAAACCAGCGCCAGCGATCATCGTCGGCTTGAATGTCCAATGAGCAAGTGCGGAATTTGAAGACCCTTTGTAGCGCCTGCACCGCGCCACGCAAACTGCCTGCGCTGGCAAATGGCCCATACAATTTCACGCCCGTGGAACTCGGCTCACGCGTCACTTCCACCCGCGGAAAATCCTCATGGGTCGTAATCTGCAGGTAGGGAAATGTCTTATCGTCGCGGAGGTCGCGATTATGTTTCGGCTGAATGTCTTTGACCAGCCGCGCCTCCATTAGTAACGCGTCGACATCACTTTCCGTCTCAACGAAATCGACATCGTACGCCTCGCGCACTAGCCGTTCGGTTCGCTGATCGTGTGCCGCAGCAGCCAGAAAATAGCTGCCCACGCGGGCTCGCAGATTCTTCGCCTTACCGACGTAAAGGACACGCCCAGCCTGATCCTGAAACAGATAGATACCGGGGCCCGCCGGAAACTTGCTGCGCACCTTCTCGGCCGCGCGGGCAAAAAACTCCGCCTGCGTCTTCGGCAGCTCCGCCGGAGCCGCTCCATCGTCTCCTGCCGGCGTCGCTTCGTTTACATGTCGATCATCGCTACGAGCCATAACACCAATTCTAGCACTCGCGCGAAAGAGAACAGGTCTGCAATTAAATCTGGGTACTGTGTGCCTGGGGGCAACGCCCCAATTACTCGTCACTCGCTGGGGCGTTGCCCCAGGCACCCCTAACCGATAAATGAATCCCTATACGCCCGCGAATTTCCGCAGATCGGCTTCCATTCGATTCAGCTTGTCCTCAAGCTGTTGCTTCGCCGAATCCAGGTTTGCTAGCTGTTCCGGCGCAATGTACCCAAACGTGTAGAACTTGATCTTGGGTTCGGTCCCGCTGGGTCGACAGGCGACGTAGTTGCCTTCCGTGGCCAAATCTAGAAACACAAGATCTCCTTTTGGCCCAGCCAGCGGCGCCGGTTTTCCGCCCGCGGGCGTCACGGTCTGCCGCTCATAGTCGCGCACCTGCACGACCTTGTCTCCCGCAATCTCGGTCGGCGGCCCGCTGCGAAACGCCGCCATAACTTCTTTCATCCGCGTCATACCTTCGCTGCCGGGCATCTGCACGGAAACTGTCTTTTCTACATGCACACCATGTTGCCAAAACAGCGAATCGAGCTTTTCGTGCACCGTCTGCCCGACCGCCTTGAGTTTCGCCGCCAGCTCGCAGAGCAGGAGCGACGCGACCGCACCGTCCTTGTCGCGCGCGTACGTACCCGCCATATATCCGTGCGATTCTTCGGTGCCGTAGACAAACAAGTCCGGCCCAAACTGATCAATCGCTTGGGCGATCCATTTAAAACCGACGAGCAAATCGCTAATCGTTCGCACCCCGTAGCTATCGCCTACGCGCCGGACCATCTGCGTGGTAACGAGCGTCGTCACTATAAAATTCTGTGGCGAAAGTGAACCTGCCTTCTTACGGTTTTCGAGCACATAGTCGGCCAATAGGGCACACAGATGATTTCCTGTGAGCGTTTGCCATGGCGAATCCTTCTTGAAGCGGAGCGGGGCGGCGCAGCCAATGCGATCGCAATCCGGATCGGTCGCGAGCGTCACATCGGCGCCCGCTTCCTTCGCTCGCACGATGATCGAATCAAACACTTGCGGATTCTCTGGGTTCGCCACGTGCCCCGGCACATTGGGGAAATCACCATCCGGCTTCGAATGCGGGCCAAACAACTCGACGGACTTAAATCCATCTTCCGCAAGCACCGGCAGAACAGCCGTCGCGCCCACGCCATGCAACGGCGAGTAGATCACCTTCAGCTCGCGCGGCCCCGGCGTCGCCTGCGTCATCACCGCGGCTTGAAACTTCTTGTCGATTTCGTCCTGGCAGTAAATGACTTTGCCGGCCGCCACCATGTCATCGAACTTTGCGCGATGAATCTCTTGCGTATTCATCACTCGGTCAATGATCCCCTTATCATGCGGCGGCAGAATCTGTCCGCCGGTCGACCAGTACACTTTCACCGCGTTGTCGGTCGGGGGATTGTGACTCGCCGTCACCATGATGCCGCATGAGCAATTCTTCTCGCGAACTGTGAAGGAAAGCTCTGGCGTCGCTCGATATTGGCCCAAGAAATAAACAGTGAACCCGGCGCCCGTCATAATTTCCGCACACAGCTTCGCAAAATGGTCTGACTTGTGCCGCGTATCAAAACCAATCGCGCACGACAATGCCGCGTCCTTCCCCAACGTGGCCTTCACGTAATCCGCGAGCCCTTGCGCGCTTTCCCCGATCGTTCGGTCGTTAATCGCATTCGACCCGAACGGATACATCTTCCCGCGCCGGCCGCCCGTGCCGAACGGAATCACCGTCCAGAACACGTCATCAAGAATCTTCCATTTGCCCTCGTTCACGTGGGCGGCAACTTCATCGGCATAGGCCGCATAGCGCGGCTCCGTGAGCCACGCCTTCATGTTCTGCTCCGCCGAGGCGGACAACTTGCCTTCTTTTACTGCTCGCTGCACCTTGTCGAGTGTCGGCTGAAGTTGCTGTTGGTTCATTTCAGATCATTCAAAGAGCGAGAAAGTTGGATCGACGAGCCACCGAATGAGCTAACGTAACACACAACGCCGCAAGCATGTAGACCCGGCATTTCGCCGAGTGCCGTACTGCTTGCTGGACGTTCGCCACGGCCCGATAATGAGCTTTCCGAAGTACAAACGCCGAATTCAAATGCTTCCAAGTTTTCAAAATCTTGTGGCGACATTCTGGGTGCCAATGCTGGCTTACCCAGCAGTGCTCTTGTTTGCGTCGCATGTTGCGGCCGACGATCCGAACAGCCCGCCGAAGTACGCTCGTCCACCCAAGTGGCCCAAAGACGTCGTCGACACGTTCTTTCCCGACGCGACTGCCAAACTCGTCGGCACCCGCCCCGACTACGGAAAACAAAATCCCGTCGCGCGTGCCGGCGAAGCGGCTCAGTCGCCCGGCGCCATCTCCTCGATCGCTTCCTCCGACGGCAGCTGGTCGAAACTGATCGATGCCGACACGATCGAGACCGAAATCAAGCGCATCACCCAGCAACTCAACAAAACAGTTACAGCTCCCGCTCAATTTAAAGGCGGCGGTTACAAAGAATGCCGTCGCGACTTCACCGTGCTGGCCGCACTTTTCGCCGTCACTGCCGAATACGACGGCGACATTCGCTGGAAAGACGCCGCGCCGCAGTTGCGCAACGAATTCGCCCGCGCCGGCCACAATTGCAAGGTCGGCACCGATCAAACATTCCAGGAAGCGAAGCAGGGCAGGCAGGATCTCGCCGACCTCGTCGGCGGCACGCGCCCGAAAGCGACAACAACCTCGGACGCCAAAGCCGAATGGCCGCAAGTGGCCGATCGCGCGCCGCTCATGCAGAGAATCAACATCGCTCAACAGGACCGGCTCACCAAATGGCTCGCCAGCAAACAAGAATTCACCGCGCATCGCGACGACGTAAAATACGAAGCCCAGCTAATCGCCACGTTCGCCGACATCATCGCCCGACCCGGTTACGAGTACGCCGACGACGACACCTACCTCGGCTACGCCCGCGATCTTAAGAAGAGCGAAACCGAAATCGCAGCCGCGGCCGATTCCGACAATTACGACCAAGCCCGCCAAGCACTCGGCAACGCCTCGAAAACCTGCACCAGCTGCCACGAAGGATATCGACAGTGAACGGGGCTAGAGCTTGGGGGCCGGTGGCTGGTGAATTGCGAACGAAGCTGCGAGATCTTTAAACCTACGCACCAACACACCTGATCGGTAGGCGAATAAAATGCCTCATTCCGCAGCCGCTAGCCCCCAAGCCTCCAGTCCCTAGCCCCCAGCCCCTCCAACTCAATGTCCGATCAACTCCGCCAACGTCTCTTCGCCGAGCTCGATTCGATCCGTTTGATCGATCCACATTCGCATATCGAGCCGAAGTCGGCAGCGTCTAAAACCCTGGCGGACATTCTCGGCTACCACTACTACACCGAGCTGATTCATTCCGCCGGCATGCCGCGCCAGGAAATCGAAGAGCGCGGCCTCGACCCACAAGAGAAAGTCCGCCGACTCGTTGCTCGAATCGAGCCACTCCGCAACACAATTCAATACAGTTGGTTGCTTGAGCTCGCCCGCGAGTTCTTCGATTTTCCGGCCGACGAACAGCTAACGACGTCAAATTGGGAAGCGCTTTACGATTCGGCCTCCAAGAAAATGGCCCAGCCCGATTGGGAACAACAGGTCCTCGACCGCACGAAGCTCGATGCGGTCTTCCTCACGAACAATTTCGACGATCTGCTCACGGACTTCGACACAAACCGCTACATTCCGTGCCTGCGGACTGATGATCTCGTGTTTCATCTGGCCAAGCCCGAAGTGCGCGAGCGGTTGCAAAAGGCCACGGACACGGAGATTCGCGACGCAGCATCGATTCGCTCAGCGATCGGCCGACTATTTATGCGATTCGTCAAAAAGGGCGCACGCGCTTGCGCGATTTCGCTGCCCCCAACCTTTGCACCGACACACTGCTCGGTAAATGACGCCGATGCTGCATTCTTCGCCATTCTGCGCGATCCGTTGCAGCTGGAATCCGCCCGCGCTCTTTCAAACTTTGTCTTTTGGACGCTGGCTGAGCATTGCGCCGAATTCAAACTCCCTTTCGATCTCATGATCGGCGTCAACCGCTCTGTCTATCCTGCCGGCGTTTACCAAGGCATGGACCTCTACGATAGCCGCGTGTCGCTCATTCAATACAAAGAATTGTTCAACGCCTTCCCGCAAGTAGCCTTTCCGATTTCCGTTCTCGCGAGCGTCACCAATCAAGAGCTCGTCAGCTACGCCTGGATCTTTCCGAACGTCGTTACCAATGGTCACTGGTGGTATTCGAACACACCGGCCTACATTGAGCACGACGCGGCCGCCCGCCTCGAGGCCGTCCCGCAGACGAAACAAATCGGCTATTACAGCGATGCCTACAAGCTCGAATTCTGCCTGCCGAAGTTCAGAATGTACAAACGAATCCTGGCCAAGCTCCTCGCCGAGCGGTTTGTCATCGAGCGTGGTTGGAGTGAGCAACATGCCGTCGATCTAGGTCGCCGCCTCCTGCGCGGCAACATTGAGCAGATTTTCAACATGGGCTGACTTCGGCCCATGTGGCGAAATCGCAACACGTCATCGCTCATAGATCGTCGAACCAGCCATTTTTGGCCTATTTGACTCATTCTGTAGAGCTGGACGCCACTTTCTGACCAGCAAGCGAGGGCCCCACGCCTGCCGGTTTTTCAGCGACTTTATTGAGTCCTCGGCAAACCCGGCTACAATAAAAGCTGCGATTCGCGGGCCTGAATCGCGCCAGTCTGGACAACTGGTTACGACACAGCTCTGAGCGCACCTCATCGCGCCATCTCTTGCATTCGAGTAGATCTAATGATTTCGAAAACCGGGCCGTTCACCTTTTCAGGCGCAAGTTGCGCGCCCACACGGTGGCCCTACATTCTTTGTTCGATCTTTTTCATCGCGGCGCTGCTCACTGCGCCGCATACCGCTAGCGCTCAAAGCGGAACGTCCGGCCCAGACATGGGCTATTCCGACCTGTATCTGCAAGCAGGTTCCGGCACTCAAGAAGGTCCATTTACCGGTTCCGTAAATCTCAACACATTGCTAGGCGCCGATCGTTTCTACAACGCCGGCTTCACAGGTACGAACGCCGTGATGGCGAATATCGAAGCCGGATATATTTGGAACGGCAGCGAAACGCTCAACCGGGTAACCTACATTCCGACCAGCGGCGCCGCCGGTGAATTCGATCGCCACGCAACTTGGGTCGGCGGCGTAATGGGTGGAAGTCCCGGTGGTGCGAATCCCGGCGATTACCAAACCGGCATGGCCCCCAATGCACAACTGGCTTCCGGCGCGATCGCCACGAGCTGGCCTCAAGGCGATTCCAACTATCAGCGATTCACTACCGCGTTCTACCTGGATTTCAACGGCATTTCGACCTTTGGCCCCTATCGCGCTGCCTTCATCACCGGAGTTCCGACGAACACCGGCTCGCGCCCGGCAGACGTCGTTAATTCCAGTTGGGTTGGTGCCTCCGACTCGACCGCGCTTTCCGGAAACGACAATCTGAGCGGTACGCTCGACGCGCTCATTTCGGAAAACCCGCACACGCTATTTACAGTCGCGGCCGGTAACACGGTCCCGAGCGGCGTGGGGCCAGACCGAGTTCCCTCACCCGCCAGTGCGTACAACAACATGGCCGTCGCAGCGCTAGGCCCCGATGGCGGCGCCTATGATTTGCCGAGCTACTTCACCAACGGCGGTCCGAACGACTATTGGGATCCCGTCCACGGGACGATCGTAGGCGTTCGGCAGGTGGTCGACATTGCCGCTCCCGGCGAGGCTCTCGCCAGCGCCTATTACGGCGGCCAAACCGGCGGCAACGGCGCTGGCGTCTACGGCGCCGCCAATGGCCCCGCGGGTGGCCCCGATTATTACTCGCTCAATATCAACGGCACCAGCTTTGCCGCCCCGACCGTGGCGGGCGGTGCCGCTCTGTTATACGACGCAGCTTATTCCGTGTTTCCGACAAACTCTGACTCGCGCGATTCCCGCGTCATGAAAGCCGTCCTCATGAATTCGGCAGACAAGACCAAAGGCTGGAATAACGCCCAGGTCGCCAATCCAAACGGTCTTGGCGGCGTCTTGACGACGCAAGGCCTCGATAACCTCGTCGGCGCGGGCCGCATGAATCTTAGCAAAGCCTTCGACCAATATCTCAGCGGTACGACCGATGTCCCCGGCCAGTCGCAAGGTGCAATGGGTTCCGTTAAAGCACTTGGTTGGGATTTTGGCAAAGTTGTGGAAGGAACGACGAACGACTACGTAATCGACAGCTCGCTCAAGGCCGGCGACATCTTCACCGCGACACTCACCTGGTTCCGCGATCGCAGTACGATCGGCACTTCAGCGTTCTTGGACGCCAGCTTTGATAATCTCGATCTGGAGTTGTGGAGCGAGATCGGCGGCGTGGCCCAAAATCTTATTTCCGCTTCCGATAGCCGCTACAACAACACGGAGCACTTCCAGTTCGCCATTCCGACCTCTGGCGACTACATGATTCGCGTTCGCTGGGTGGAAGAACTCTTCGACACCGCCGGCGACGCGAACTTCGATCAGTACGGTTTGGCTTGGTCGACGACCAACGTCCCCGAACCGTCGTCGCTCCTTTTGGCGATGTTCGCGGTCGCGATTGGCTTGGGCGCGCGGAAGCGCGCTGCTTAGTAGCAGTGGCGGCAACGCTTGCCGCGCGATGTTGGTCCTCAACTGCGCAATCGACAGAGCCCGCACATCCCGAATTTTGCGCGACGATTTGTCGCGAATTCTGGGCGCTTGCATTTGCACATCGTCACGTGCGAGCTATCTTTCAGTGGCAATTTTTGGGATCGTGCGCGCGTTCGCTGCCAGCACCGAACCGCTGTGCGGCGCTCGCCGTATTTGAGACAACGGATTCGCTTGCCCGTATGGAGACATTGGCTATGTTGCGTAAATCTTTCGCCGTAGCGCTTCTTGTAGTTACTGTCAGCAGCACAGGCTGTTGCTGCTGCAATTGGCTTCGCCGCACCTGTGCGCCGGCCCCGGTGGCCGCCTATCCCGCCCCGGCTTGCCCGGCACCCGCCTGCCCGGCCCCGTACAACCCGTGCACGACCGCTCCGGTTGCGTACGGTACACCGGTGCCGGTGGCGCCGTATACGCCGCCTCCACAATGGTGATTAAGCCGAAAAGGCCGCAATTTCGGCCATTTGGCTTCGATTTTGAGGGGCTTTCGTAACAGCGAGCTCCCCCTCACGTAAGAGATGGCGAACGGGTCGCGTGACCCGCAACTTAAAACCATCTCCAAAGTGAGTAGGACTATGAACGCTTTCTCCAAAATCCGTCCCGTTTTGTTTGCTTCCGCTGCCTTGATCGTCGCCGCCGCCATTGCAGCTCCCGCAATGGCCAAGGGTGGCTCGGGCTCGAGCCATTCGTCTTCGCACAACTCGAGCTCGCATAGCTCAAGTTCGCACAACAGCTCGTCGCACCACGATCACAGCTGCTACCACAAGGGCTGTTACAACTACGGCAGCTCTTACTGTTACGATTCGTGCTACACACCGTGTTGCTACGAATCGTACTGCGAGCCCGTCTGTTACCAACCAGTGGTCGAACCTGTAGTCGAACAAGTCTGCTACCAACCGGTTTGCTGCGAGCAGGTGAGCTACCAACCTTGCTGCTACAGCTATTCACGGCCAAGCTGCTACTCGAACTACTGCTGCCCGAGCTCGTGCTACTCAAGCTGCTACCACGGCAGCCACAACAGCCACAGCAGCCACGGCCAACACTCGAAGCGCTAACAAGTAGGCGAACCAACGCCGCGAACCATGCGTACTCGACCTGCGTCGTTACCATGAGTTCGCGGCGTCGCTTGCCGAGCACAAACGCACCGCGACGTGAGCGAGAAGATCTCAACTAAGATTTTTTCGCTTGCGTCGCGGTCTGCTGTGCTAGCTCGAGGAAAACACCGAAGAAGAGATTAGACAGAAGAAACAAGCATTACTGGCCACAGGAGCGCACTTGTCCTCGCTCGGCCGATGTGGATTCGCAGACACGGCTCGGTCAGCAATCCCGCATCCGCGGACCTGGACAGGAACAGAGGGCCAGCTCGGCGGGCGAACCTCCGAACACCGCACTTGTGCGGTCCTGCGATGTGTGACCAGAAACCTTGGTCGGCCTCGCGGAGATTCGCCCGCCGCTTGGTTTTTGTAGGTCAGGCTTTAGCCTGACATAGCAACATGGCAGGGAAGCATGAATGTCCGGCTAAAGCCCGACCTACTGCTACTTCTTCTTCCCTTCCTCTTCCCCCGTCTCCAGCACCGCCAGGAACGCCTTCTGCGGAATATCAACCTGCCCGATCGACTTCATCCGCTTCTTGCCTTCCTTCTGCTTCTCCCACAACTTGCGCTTGCGGCTGATGTCGCCCCCGTAGCATTTGGCTGTCACATTCTTGCGCATCGCGCTAATCGTCTCGCGAGCGATGATCTTCCCGCCAATTGCCGCCTGCAGCGGCACCTCGAACATGTGACGCGGGATTTCTTGCTTGAGCTTTTTAATCACTGCCCGCCCGCGGATGTCCGCGTCTCGACGATCGCAGACGATCGATAGCGCGTCGACACGATCCCCTTTTACGAGGATATCGAGCCGCACCAGTTCGCCCGGCCGATAGCCCAACAATTCGTAATCCATCGTCCCGTAGCCGCGCGTGGCGCTCTTTAGCTTATCGTGCATGTCGTACACGACATCGGCAAGGGCTAGATCATACGTCAGCATGGCCCGCGTCGGCGATAGATATTCTGTCCGCACATATTCGCCACGCCGATCGGTACACAACTTCATAATCGGCCCGATAAAATCGGTGGGCAGCACGAAATTGACTCGCACGATCGGCTGGCGAAACTCTCGGATGTCGCCCAAGTCCGGCACACGTTGGGGCGTGTGGACCTCTAATTCTTCGCCGCTATTCGTCGTGATTTCATACGTCACGTTGGGCGCCGTCTGCACCAAATCGATATCCGAGTCCTGTTCCAATCGCTGCTGCACGATTTCCATGTGGAGTAGGCCTAGAAATCCGCATCGGAAACCGAAACCAAGCGCATCGCTCGACTCCGGCTCGAAATCGAAGCTCGGGTCATTGATGGAGAGTTTGTCGAGCGCTTCGCGGAGCTGCTCAAAGTCCTGCCCATCCGACGGATAAAGCCCACAGAAGACCATTCGCTTCGGCTCTTCATAGCCCTCAAGCGCGGCCGCCGGTTCGCCATCGGCGGCGGTAATCGTATCACCGATGTGCACGTTGCCAAGCGACTTGATGTTGCAAATGAGGTAGCCCACTTGCCCGGCCGTAAGTTCATCGCGACCCACGCGGCCCGGCGTGAACTGCCCAAGTTCAATGACATCATGCGTGGTGCCGGCCTGCAGGAACTTAATGCGGGTGCCTTTGCGGACGCTGCCGTTCATGACGCGGATATACGTCACCGCGCCGCGGTATTCGTCGTACACGGAATCAAACACCATCGCCTGCAACGTGGCTTTTGGGTCGCCGGTCGGAGCAGGAACGCGTTCGATTACTGCCTCGAGAACCGCTTCGCAGTTAAGGCCCGTCTTGGCGCTGCAGCCAACAACTTCATCCGAGTCGATAGCGAGTGTGTGTTCGATCTCTTCTTTGACTTCATCGACTCGCGCGTGGGTAAGGTCAATCTTGTTAATCACAGGAATGATCGTCAGATCTTGTTCCATCGCGGCGTAGGCGTTGGCGACGGTCTGGGCCTCCACTCCCTGGAAGGCGTCAACCAGCAGCAGCGCACCCTCACAGCACTTGAGCGACCGCGAGACTTCATAATGAAAGTCCACGTGCCCCGGCGTATCGATCAAATTCAGCTCGTACTCAGTCCCGTTCTTCTTGTACTTCATCGAGACGGGATGCGCTTTGATCGTAATCCCGCGTTGCCGCTCCAGATCCATTGTGTCCAGCAACTGAGCTTTCATTTCGCGCCGGCTGACTGTTCCTGTGAGTTCTAACAGCCGATCCGCGAGCGTGCTCTTGCCGTGGTCGATGTGCGCGACAATCGAAAAGTTGCGGATATTCTTGGGATCGATCATGAGGAAGGATATGAAGGCAGAAACACAAAAAACAGGCCGGCCAGAGACTCTCGGTACGTCGTTGCCCCGCCGCTACGTGCAGCGTCACGCTTGCGGTTTAGTTCAACCGCCACACTGCGCCGAACCACCCAAATTACTTAGAATCCGCCCCCGTGGCTAGCCGAAGTGCAATCCGCCGGGCCTGCTGAAACTCGGCAATATCAAGTTGTTCGGACACCGTATGAATATTTCGCTGACCGCAACCGAGCGTCACCGTCGGAATTCCGTGGGCCGTGAGCCAGTTCGCATCCAGTCCTCCGTTGGTTACCGCCAGTTCCGGCTCGATGCCCTCCGCCGCGATCGCCGCTGCTGCCACGGTCACGCAAGGTTCGTCTCGCGACAGTCGAAACGATTCATAATCGAGGTCGCCCTCGATCGTCACTTTGCCGTTTTGGCCCGCCGTGTTTTGCACGGCCAAAGCCGCCCGCTTGAACGCTCCTTCGATTTCCTTCACGATCCGACCGCGAAACTTCGCCTCGTGGCTCCGCGCCTCCGCGCGAATGAAAACATGATCCGTGACCACATTCGTCGCGTCGCCCCCTTTGATGACACCCACATTGCTCGTGCCCGTTTTGCCCTCTTTCTCGACCAGTCCGTGCCAGCCATTGTTCACCAGGTCGGCAATCGCCAGCGATGCAATCGCAATCGCGCTCACGCCTTCCTCCGGCCGATTGCCCGCATGACTCGCAAGCCCTTCGATTTCAATTGTCATCCGATAACCACCCGTCGCACCAACTTTCAGCGCCGCAGGCGACCCGCCATCAAAGTTGAACGCCAGCTTCGGATTGCCAAGCTTCGCCAACCGCACGAACCGGGCGCCGAACAACCCAACCTCTTCCTCGATCGTCCACAAAAACGTCAACGGCGGATGGGGCGCCGCCACCTTCAGTACGGCAAGCGCAGCCAGCAGCACGACCGCTGCCCCGGCCCGATCGTCGGCGCCGAGGCCCGTTTTCTTATCGGCACTGACTACTACTTTGCCCTTTCTCACCGGGCGCGAACCAACACAGATTGGCACCGTGTCTACATGGGCGGAAAGCATCCGCCGCGGTCCCCTCATCGTGCCGGGCAGTTTGAGAATCATATTCCCCACTTGTCCGCCCAGCGGCGTGCGCTTGTGCGCATTATCCATCGTGATCGCGTTCGCCGGAGCGCCGGCCGCAATGAGCTTTTGACGAATGAAATCCATGATGGCCGCTTCCTCACCCGGTCGCCCCGGAATCGCCATCATCTCCATGACCATCGCCAACGCATCTGCGTCAGACAGCTTGATACTTCCGCCACGAGCAACCATCTTGGACGCCTTTCACAATTCCCAGTAAACTAGGATTCGTACGTAGACGAACGCAGATTTACGCGGATGAGAAACAATATCTTCTTTACTCTTATCTGCGAACATCTGCGTCAATCTGCGGACGAAAATTCTTTCTGCTTCTGAAGTGGTTGTCCGAGATTGTCGACGCCTTTCCTGATTCGAGTCAATGAGCTAACGAGCCCGCCCCGTGATCCTAATCATCGATAACTACGACTCCTTCACCTACAACCTCGTCCAACGGCTAGGTGAAATCGATCCCAAGCTCGACATCCAAGTCCACCGCAACAATCAAATCTCTGTCGACGAAATCCTCGAACGCCAACCCGACCGTGTCATCATCTCCCCAGGTCCTTGCACGCCCAGCGAAGCCGGCATCTCGGTCGAATGTTGCCAGCGCCTCAAAGGCAAACTGCCGCTCCTCGGTGTCTGCCTCGGTCATCAATCCATGGGCCAGGCCTTCGGCGGCACGATCGTCCGCGCGAAGAATCTTATGCACGGCAAGACCGACATGATCCACCATGACGGCAAGCGCCTCTTCGCCGGTTTAGAAAATCCATTCCAAGCCACGCGTTATCACAGTCTCGTCATCAAACCGGAAACGCTCTCCAAAGAATTCGACGTCACCGCCTGGGCCGAAGAACCCGGCGGCTATCGCGAGATCATGGGAATCGCCCACAAGGAATTTCCTCTCTTCGGCGTGCAGTTCCATCCCGAAAGCTTCCTGACCCATTCCGGCTACGACATCCTTCGCTCGTTCCTGGCCGCTTAAAGCAGTGATCACCACAGAGGACACAGAGAAGAGTGGTTTTTCTGAATTGTCCGGTTTGACGTTATCACAACGAGTTTCCCTTCTCTGTGCCCTCTGTGGTTAAAAATGCATTCAGTCGAAGAAGCACTCGACCTAGTCGCCGAGCACTGCCAGCCCCTCGCGCCCCAAAGAGTGCCGCTCGCTGACGCCGCGGGCCTGCTGCTCGCCGACGAAATTACAAGCGACATCGATTCGCCGCCCTACGACAAATCGATGATGGATGGCTACGCTGTCCGCAGCGCCGATCGCGAGCCTGAGCGACAAGTTCTCGAAGAAATCGCTGCTGGATCGGTGCCACGAATACCGCTTACTTTGGGCGCCGTTTCACGCATCATGACCGGTGCGCCCATTCCAGAAGGCGCCGATGCCGTTGTACCGGTCGAACAATCTGAGCTCGTCGGCAACAACGTCGTCCGATTGCTGCAAACCGATCCATCTCCAGGTCAAAACGTGCTACCCGTCGGTGCATCGATGCGCGCCGGCGACATCGTGATTCAATGCGGCGCGACGATCCGCCCCATCGAAATCGCAATCCTCGCCGAAACCGGCCACGCAATCGTCCCCGTCCTCCCACGCCCGCGACTCTCGATTCTCACCACCGGCAACGAACTCGTCGCCGTCGATCAGAAACCAACCGCCGGCCAAATCCGCAACAGCAACGGCCCAATGCTCGTCGCCGCCGGCACGCGCGCCGGTGCTGCCACCACCGAAATCCCCACCGCGCGAGATACCCACGAAGATCTCACTCGGTGCATCTCGCAGGGGCTCGAAGCCGACGTCCTCGTCCTCAGCGGCGGTGTCTCCGCCGGCAAGTTCGACCTGGTTCCCCAAGTGCTTGCTGAACTCGGCGTCGAACAGGTCTTTCACAAAATTGCCCTGCGGCCCGGCAAGCCGCTGTGGTTCGGCGCAAAAAAAGAGGGCTCGCGAACCGTACTCGTCTTTGGCTTGCCGGGCAATCCAGTCAGCAGCCTCGTTTGCTTCGAACTCTTCGTGCGCCCCGCAATTGCGGCACTCTCTGGCCGCGGATTCAAACAACCATCTTTGTCGACTGCCAGGCTCGCCCACGACTTCGATCACAGCGGGGGACGAGCCGCCTGCCTGCCTGCCCGGCTCGAAGAGGACGGGCCCGACCAGCGAGTATCTCTCTTACTCTGGCAAGGCTCGGCGGACCTGGCAACGCTCGCCAAAGCCAATGCCTTGGTTCGCTTAACCGCCGAAAGGCGCCAATTTCGAGCCGGCCATCTCATCGAGGTCCAACCCATTTAACCCGAATCTATACTCGACATCTTTCCTAT
>DATBAY010000526.1:0-14855 GCA_036271295.1 Lacipirellulaceae bacterium
GGCGCGCCCATTTTAAAAGCTATTGGCGATTAGCCTTTAGCTCTTAGCCAGAACTACGGCAGCTTGTGCCCTTTCTGGCTAAGAGCTGATAGCTAACGGCTAAAAGCTTTTCGGGGCGGTAGCTCAGTTGGGAGAGCGCTAGCTTTGCAAGCTAGATGTCGAGGGTTCGAATCCCTTCCGCTCCATTTTGATGCCTGCCTGCTTCGGATCTCACGACCGAAGCGCGGTTGGAATTGAAAATGAGGCCCGAAACTTGCTGGCACTTGCCGCATGGATCGGGAGTATCCGAATTTGCTGGTTGGAATTGGGGCGTCGGCCGGCGGTTTGACGCCGCTGGCGGAAATTGTCGGTTTGCTTTCGTAGGGTTTTCAAGGCGCGGTTCTCGTCGCAACCCACCGGTCGGCCGACACGAGGAACGAACTCGCGACGATTCTTCGCAAGTTTTCTCGGTTGCGAGTGAGCGAGCCGATCGAAAGCGAGCGGCTTTCGTACACTCACATCTAGGTTTCGCCTCTGGATGAGGTGATCACGGTAGACGGCCGGCGAATTCATCTGCATGTGGTTCCGGATCGAATCGAACGGATGCAATGGATCGATGACCTATTCTTCTCGATTGCCGAAAGCGCTGGCGAAAATGCGGTCGGGGTGATTCTTTCCGGAGCGCTCTCGGATGGAATGGCAGATCTGAAGGCGATCAAAGCAGCAGGAGGCACCTGCATGGTGCAGAGTCCAGGGGATGCCGCCTTTCAAAGCATGCCGCAAAGCGCACTCAGTTCGGTCGAGTGCGATGTGGTCGGTACGCCGCTGGAAATCGCGAGCAGCTTGATAGAATCGGCCGCCGGACGGCGTTGCAAATAGCGCTGGATTTGATTGCATCGTGAAATGGACGGGGTAGAATACGGCTTCCCACCTTGGCCCCCTTTCGCGCCGCTCACCACGTCGACTGTCCAGGCTCCGTCGCAACGTGCACCTTCCTTCCGCTCTGCTACTTCTGGCATTTTTTGCGCCCGGCGCCGCGCTGGCGGCGGAGCAACTGAATTCGGCGACAGTTGATTATGTGACGCAGCTCAAACCCATCTTGGTCGCTCGCTGTTACGCCTGTCACAGCGCGCTGCGGAAGAAATCGGGGTTGCGGCTAGATACGGCGGACGCGCTCATTAAAGGGGGCGATGGGGGGCCCGCGATTGAGCCAGGGAATTCTCGGACGAGCTATTTGATCGAAATGCTCACGGGCGAATCCGGAACGCGAATGCCGCCGGAAAGCGAAGGGGCGGCACTTACCGCCGAGCAAATCGACCTGTTTCGACAATGGATCGACCAGGGAGCGCACGCCCCGGCGGAAACGCCGCAGGCCGATCCGCGCGAGCATTGGGCGTATCATCCGCCGGCGCGGCCGGAGCTTCCACGGATTCAAAATGCCACGTGGGTTCGAAATCCGGTGGATGCGTTCGTCGCGCAACAATACGACGAATTGTTGCTGACGCCGGTTCCCGAAGCGGATAAGGCTATGTTACTTCGCCGCGTGTATCTGGATTTAATTGGGTTGCCGCCGACGCGCGAAGAACTGTCAGCGTTTTTGGCGAGCGACTCGCCGACCGCATATGAGGAAGTGGTCGACCGGTTGTTAGCAAGTCCGCAGTACGGAGAGCGCTGGGCTCGGCATTGGATGGACATTTGGCGATACAGCGATTGGTCGGGCTTTAAGGAAGAAGTCCGCGATAGTTGTCGGCACCTTTGGCGGTGGCGCGATTGGATCGTAGAGTCGCTGAATGCCGACAAGGGTTACGATCGCATGGCGATGGAGATGCTCGCCGGCGATGAAATCGCACCGACCGATCCCGACACATTGCGGGCCACGGGCTTTTTGGTGCGCGACTGGTACAAGTTCAACCGCGATGTGTGGCTGCAAGCGACCGTCGAGCACACCGGCAAGGCATTTTTGGGCGTAACGCTCAATTGCTGCCGTTGCCATGACCACAAGTTCGATCCGATCAGCCAGGTCGAGTACTACCGCTTTCGTTCGATCTTTGAGCCGTACAACCTGCGCACCGAGCGGATGCCAGGGGAGGCGGAGCTTACGAAAAACGGTTTGTCGCGGGCGTGCGATTTGACGGCGGACGTGCCGACGTATCTGCTGGAGCGCGGAGATGAGCGGCGACCGAACAAGGAAATCGCGATCACGCCGGGGACGCCAGAGGTGTTCGGCTCGTCGCTCAAGGTTGAGCCGATCGAGTTGCCGGTGTTGGAATACTATCCGGCGCTGCAAGAGTTCGCGCTGAAAGAAGATACGGCACAGGTGGCTGATCACGTGGCTGCGGCGGAAAAAGCTGCCGCAGCAGCCGATATGGCGGTGGCCGCGGCGCAGAAACAACTAGATTCTAAGTCGCCGGCGGATGCAGGTGCGAGTCAAGCAAAGCTGATTGCTGGTAATGGCCAATCCGTAAACCCGGCCAAGCCAGGTGCCAACCAGTCGAACAGTGCAGCGAATGTCGCGGATAGCAGAGCCGAATTGCATCAAGCAGTCGATCGCGCGGTCGCGACGGCCGAACTTGTGATGAAGCAGCTTGCATCGGCTCGTGCGGCGCAGGTTTCGCTCGCTGCGCGGATCGCTGCGGATAAGGCGAAGTATGGCCTTACGCCCGGCGCCGATTTGCGCCAACTTGTGAGTGCAGCGAATCAAGCCCAGCGCGAACTCGCATTGTGTCAGGCCCAAGAACAGCAGATTTCGGTGGCTCAAGAATTGGCAATATCAAAGGCCAAACTTAAGGCGAACGACCCGGCGAGTGCGAAGACTGTTGAGGCTGCTGAGAAAAAAGTTACGGATGCCGCGACCGCCTTGGCCAAAGCGCATGCCGCATCGGCGGTGGCCGGCGAGACTTACGAACCACTCGGCGCCGAGATACCGCATCAAAGCACCGGTCGCCGGCTGGCATTCGCCAGATGGTTGGTAAATCGAAATAACCCACTGACGGCGCGCGTGGCTATCAATCATATTTGGCTGCGCCATTTTGGTGCACCACTCGTCGATAACATGTTCGACTTCGGGTTGCGATCACCACGGCCACGTAATCAAGCGCTCCTTGACTGGCTCGCCGTGGAGTTGATGGAAAACGGCTGGCAAATGAAACACATCCATCGACTGCTGGTGACTTCGAGCGCGTATCGGATGTCGTCAAGTTCGGCAGAAGCAACGCCCGTCGACCTCACAGCAGACCGTGACAATCAATACCTGTGGCGAATGAACTCGCGGCGGCTCGAGGCAGAAGCGGTGCGGGATAGCGTGTTTTTCACAGCCGGCGACTTGGATCTTAAGCGCGGTGGCCCAGATATCGCTTACAACCTCGCGAACGACACGCCGCGGCGGAGCATCTATTTCCAATATGCCGATGAAAAGATGAATCAGCTGCTGCAAATATTCGACAACGCGAGCGTAAATGAGTGTTATCGCCGCAACGAAAGTGTCGTGCCGCAGCAGGCGCTCGCGATGGCCAATAGCGATGTGTGCCGCAATCAATCGCGATTGCTGGCCAAGAAGCTCAGCGAGAGTAGCGGCCAGGGTGACGCGGCGAACGGGCAGTTCGTGCGCACCGCCTATGAACAAATCCTCGGCCGCGATCCGACGAGCACTGAAAGCGATGAGTGCGAGAAATTCTTGGAGACGCAAACGGCGCAGTTCCGCAATGCGGGCAGCCTCACGCCGATCGAGAGCAATATCAAGGCGACTGTTGCGCCTTCGGGTGATCCGACCCAGCGGGCGCGCGAGAGCTTAACGTTGGTCCTCTACAATCACAACGACTTTATCACGGTCCGCTAGGAGCGATTCGCATGTCCGGTCATAAGTTTCGAACGAACGCGTGCGGGCGCGTGCCGCGAAGAGCGTTTCTGGCCGATGTCGGGATGGGCTTCACCGGGCTCGCGCTGGGTGCGATGCTCCATCGCGACGGGTTTGCCAGCGGCGCGGCGGCTTGGTCTCCGCCGAACGGGCTGCCGCATTTCGCGCCGAAGGCCAAGAGCGTCATCTGGTTGTTTATGATCGGTGGCGTCAGTCATTTGGAGAGCTTTGATCCGAAACCGGCCCTCAACAAATACGGCGGCAAATCAATCGGCGAGACGCCCTATAAATCTGTCCTCGATCAAAAGTTTCTGGATGCCAATGTCCGCACGGCAGTTCCAGACCAGCGTAAAATCCTGTCGCAACTCTTTCCGCTGCAGGTTGGCTACCGCAAGCGTGGCGAAAGCGGAATCGAAATCAGCGATTGGTGGCCAAACGTTGGCGATTGCGTGGACGATCTCGCCGTTATTCGCTCCATGTGGACGAACGACATCGATCACGGCGCGCAGCTTCAATTTCACACGGGCCGCAATAAGCTGGACGGCTTTTTTCCCACGATCGGGTCTTGGGTTCACTACGGACTGGGCACGCTGAATGAGAACCTGCCGCAATTCGTAGTGATGGGCAACCCGGTGGCCGACTGCTGCGGTGGGCAAGAAGCGCATCATGCGAATTATCTTGGGCCCGAGCACGATGGCGTACCGCTCATTGCCGACCCGGCGAATCCGCTCGCCTACGGTCGACCAACGGCCGGTGTTTATCGTGAAGAGCAGGCGGCCGAGTTCGAAATGTTGGAGCGACTTGATCGACTCGCGCTCGCCGAATACCCGGACGACGCGAAAGCGCTCGCGCGCATTAAATCGTACGAGCTCGCTTTCCGCATGCAGCGAGCGATACCGGAGGTATTCGAGTTCCAACAAGAGACCGCAGCTACGCAAAAGCTTTACGGCTTCGACAAGGAATCGACTACTCCGTTTGCCAAACATTGCCTGGGTGCACGGCGGCTCGTGGAGCGCGGCGTGCGATTCGTGCAAATCTATCACGGCGGATCGGGCGACGCCGGCCACTGGGACGCTCACACCAATCTCCGCGTCAACCACGCCATCAACTGCGAACAAGTGGACAAGCCAATCGCTGGTTTAATCCGCGACCTCAAGCAGCGCGGCATGCTTGATGAAACGCTGGTGGTTTGGGCGACGGAGTTCGGCCGGTCGCCCGGCTCGGAAAAATCCGATGGCCGCGATCACCATCCGTTCGGATTTTCAGTTTGGATGGCAGGCGGCGGCATTAAAGGCGGTGTGGTGCACGGCGCGACCGACGAGCTGGGATTCTCCGCCGTCGAGAACCGACATTACATCACCGATATCCACGCCACGGTCCTGCATCAGCTCGGCCTCGATTCGCGGCGGCTCGAAGTGCCCGGCCGCAAACGGCTCGAAGTGGAACATGGCCACCTGATTAAAGAAATCATCGCATAACGCTGGTGTCCTCTTGATCGCCGGGTGCCTGGGGCAACGCCCCGGCGATCACAACTGGGGCGTTGCCCCAGGCACCCAGTGCGATGCCGAGACGTGATGGGCGAATTCTCGCTCGCCTTGGCGACTTACGCCTGCGCTGCTACGAATAGGGCTGCGGCAGGCGAAAAACGAAGGCGAACATGACGTATCAAATCGTTCTTATACCGGGCGACGGAATCGGGCCCGAGGTCACCAAAGCCACGCAACGAGTCATCGAGGCGACAGGGATTGGCGTGGAGTGGAAAACCCACCTCGCGGGTCAATCGGCACTCGATGCGTTGGGCAGTCCGCTGCCCGCCGAAACGCTCGAAGCGGTGAAGCATGCGCACGCCACGCTGAAAGGCCCCACCGCTACGCCGAGCGGCACGGGTTTTCGCAGTGTGAACGTCGAGCTGCGACAGAAACTGCGTCTGTTTGCGAACTACCGCCCTGCCCGTTCGCTACCGGGCGTTCCGTCGCGCTATGAAAACGTAGACGTCATTACCGTGCGAGAGAATACCGAGGGACTTTACAGCGGTCTGGAGCATGAAGTCGTGCCGGGCGTGGTGGAGAGCTTGCGCGTCGTTACCGAAGTCGCGTCGGAACGTATCGCCCGGTTCGCGTTCGAAACCGCGCGCCGGCAGGGGCGTAAGCGCGTCACTTGCGTTCATAAGGCGAACATTCTCAAGCTGAGCGACGGGCTGTTTCTGCGCACGTGCCATCGAGTGGCCGAGTCATTTTCGGACATCGCGTTTGACGATTGCATCATCGACGCGGCGGCCATGAAACTCGTCATCAATCCGAATGCGTTCGACATCATGGTAATGGAGAACTTGTTTGGCGATATCGTTTCCGATTTGACGGCGGGGCTGGTCGGTGGCCTCGGATTGGCGCCGAGCGCGAACGTTGGGCAAGGCGTTGCGGTTTTCGAAGCCGTGCATGGTTCGGCGCCAGATATCGCGGGGAAAGGGTTGGCGAATCCAACCGCCCTTGTTCTAAGCGCTGTTCTAATGTTGCGTTACCTCAACGAAAAACAAGCGGCGGACCAGATTGAAAACGCGGTTCGCGGAGTCTTCGCCGAGGGTAAAGTCTTGACGGGCGATCTTGGCGGAAGGGCGAACACGCAGCAGTTCGTCGAGGCGGTGCTGGCAAAAATGGGCTAGTGCGGCCCGTTTTCGCCTGCGAAGAGCACGCCCCCAATGTTTGTGGTCTGCTGGTCGGCCGCATATAATAGTGACGTTGCGCAGGACCCTCGAATTGAAGGTCAGGCGGGGTGCGCGGAGCCGGAACATGAGTTTCTCAATCCATCGACAGCGGTCGCTTTGTTTTGTCACTGCGATCCTATTGTCGGTAGGCATTTTTAGTCAGCCAGTTCGCGCGCAGGACGTTCAAGTTGCGACGCCGGAAGGCCAACCGGTGCAACTATCGCCCGAACAACTCAAGGCAATGCGAGGCCGGCATGGCGGGCCACCGCCCGGGATGCCGCCGGGTGCAACACCCGGGCAGCCGCCGCCGGCAGCGGAAGGTGAAAAAAAGAAGGAAGGTGAAGAAGGCGATAAGAAGAAGGAAGAGGCCGCGGCGACCGTCAAACGGCCAGACAAGCCGCCCCGCGTTCCCGACCCGCGCGAGTTCGACGTCAAGCTCGATGACAAAGGCCGCGTTCCGCCGTTCAACTTCATCGGCCAGCCTTGGCCAGATGTCCTGCAATGGCTGGCCAACATTTCGAAGTGCAGCCTCGATTGGCAGGAGCTGCCGAACGACTATCTCAATCTCACAACGCAACGGCCTTACGCGCTCGAGGAAGTTCGCGACCTCATTAATCGCCACTTAAATGCGCGAGGCTACACGGCGATCCAGTCTGGCGAGGTGCTCAGCGTCTTCAAGATCGATAAGATCGACCCGAGCGTCGTCCCTCGCGTGACCGAGGAGCAGCTTTACGATCTGAAGTCATACGACTTCGTGAAGGTGTCTTTCGACCTGCCGGCAAGCATGGAGGTCGATAAGGCCAAGGAAGACGTCAAACAGATTGTCAGCCCCGGCGCGAAGATTTTTCCACTGGTGGCCTCGAAGCGGCTGCTGGTGATGGATACTGTCGCCAATCTGCGCACCGTCAGCGAGCTGCTGAACCAGGAACGCATGGTGGAAGACGGGCGGGTTGTGCCGAAGGAATTCGTGCTCAAGTATGCCCGGCCGCAACAGGTTATCGAGACGCTCTACGTCATCTTGGGCGTGGATCCGAAAGCGAAGCCCGCCCAAACCGATCCGCAAATGCAGGCCCAACAGATACAGATGATGCAGCAAATGCAGCAGCAGCAGGGCAACAAAGATGCGGCCAAGATGATGGGTAAGAACAGCGATGCGCCGAAAGTGCACCTCGCGTTCAATCGGCAGCGGAACAGCGTGCTTGCAAACGCTCCGCCGGATCAGATGAAGATCATCGAGCAAGCGATCTCGTATTTGGACGTTCCATTCGGTGAGCAGGCGGAATCGACCGATTCGAAATCGACCGCAGGCGCCGCGAGCACTGCGCGGACGATGAAAAAATATCCGCTCACCACCTTAGATCCCGATAAGTTCGTCTCCACGCTGGAAGAAATCGGCGACCTGAGCCCCTACGCGGAATTCAAAGTTGATAGCGGCAGCAAAACGCTCTTCGCGCTCGCGACCGCCGACGATCACAAGAAAATCGGCAGCCTGATCGACCAATTCGATGGCACCGGCCGGCGCTTCGAAGTGATTCAACTGCGCCGGCGGGCGGCAGACGCCGTCGCCGCGACCATTTCCAGCATGATGGGCGGACAGGAGAACCAAGAGGAGGACAAAAGCAAGAGTCGTCGCTACTGGTCGCCATGGGACGACTATGGCAATCGAGACGATGACAAGAAAAAGCAGGTCAAAGGCTTCGGCGTGGATGCAGACGTGGAGCACAATCAGCTGCTGGTGTGGGCTAACGATGCGGAATTGGAGCGCGTGCACGATCTATTGATCAAGCTGGGCGAAACACCGGGCGGACAGCGCAGCTCGAGCCCAATTCGGTTCGTGCAACCCGGCGATCCAAAAGCGACAGCGGCGCTACTCGAACGGCTGCGTGCGGCGTGGCCCTCGACGGGCGAAAATCCGCTCGTGATTAAGAACGCTCCGCCCAATCCGGCGCCCAAGGACAGCAAAGAGAAAGAGAAACCCGGCGGCACGGATTCGGAGCCAGCTGCCAAACCGAAAGACGATCGAGCTGCGAACACAACCGATCGCGGGCGCGTTGCGGCTCAGTTCGTTGAGTTACGCACCACTGATAGTACCGCTGGGGGCGATCAGCCTGGCAAACAAACTTCCCAGGACGAGCCGACCACTACGGAAACTGGTGCTCAAGGCGGCCAGGCACAGCCAACTGCGAATGCATCGAAAGATGCAAATGATGCGAAAGCGAAGTCTAAAGCACCCGTCACGGTGACTGTAACCGAAGACGGAAAGCTGATGCTTAACTCCACGGATACCGCCGCACTTGATCGAATGGAAGATTTGTTGGAGGACTTGTCGCCCGAGGAAAAGCGATTCCAAGTATTTCCGCTCAAATACATTCGCGCCTTGGAAATGTGGTACGACCTCAATGACTACTTCAAGGACGATCTGCAAGGAGACACGGATTCGAGCTACGATCCCTATTGGTGGCCTCCGAGAAAGACTACGAATAAGAAAGGCTCCCAGCCCGGACTTTCGAAACGCCGTAAGCTCATGATCACTTATGATCGTCCAAGCAACACGATTTTGGTTTCCAACGCGTCGGCAAGCCAACTCGACGATATCGCGTCGCTGATCAAAGAGTTCGATAAACCGGCGCCGGTTGATTCGGTCGAAATCCGTCAAACGGCGGCGATCAAGGTGCAATATTCGAAACCATCGGTCATCGCGGCGGCGGTCAAAGAAGTCTATCGCGATTTGCTCAGCTCGAAAGACAAGGAGTTCGACCGCGGAAAACAGGGCGGTGAACGATCGAGCGCCGAGCGAATGACCGTGATCAACTACGGCGGATCGGGCGACTCGGGCAGCAGCGGCGATCGCCCGTCGCCGATGAAAGTCGGCTTCGACGGCGCACTTTCAATGGGGGCCGATGACGTTTCCGGCGTCTTGATCGTCTCGGCTCAAAAGGGCATTTTCAACGACATCGTACGGATGGTTCACGAGCTCGATGAACAAGCGTCTCCGCAAACGACGGTAGAGGTGCACCGCGTGAGCGGAAATGTATCTGCTGAGGCGCTGCAGAAAGCGATCGACAAAGCTGTCGGTAAGGCTTGGCTGGGCAACCGGCCCGAGCAGGTAACGCAGCAAACGGGCCCGCCGGAAAACGGCGAGCAGAAGAATGAGAACGATCGCGGAGGCCGCGGCGAGAAACGCCGCGAAAAAGGCAGCAGCAAGAACGACTAAGTCCGCGTTGTTTATTAGCGGCGACTGTCCGTAGGCGGCAGGAACACTGGAACACCGCGGGCAAAACGTTCGCTACTCTGCGGCTGCTGCGTGGCTTGAGTTTCTTGCGCGGCGATGGTGCGCGTTAAATCGCTACGCAGCTGCGTGATCTCCGATTGCAACGCCGCTACCTCTTGCGAATTCTGATGCTGCGTCTCGAGCGCGGCCACGCGCAGCTCCAGCCCGTTGAGCCGTTCGACAAATCTGCGCTCCAAATCATTGGCCGATTGCTCGGCTTGCCGCACTAAGGAACTCAGCGCATCGCCATCTTTCGCGGTGAATTGCGATCGGTCGTTATCTCTCGCGGCCGAGGCCAGACTATCAAGCTGCTTTCGCAGACCATCCTGCCGCTGATCAACAATTTCAAGCTGGTGCTTAGCGTCGTTCAACTTCTCATCAAGGCTCGCCAATATCGCTGCGTGGCGAAATGTGGTTTGCCCGATCCACAAAATGAGTGCGACGAGCACCGCCGTAATTAGACCGCCGGCAAGGCGATTCAGCGTCCTCGAAAGCTCTTCATCCGAAGCCATAATGGGCCACCAGTTCGCGAGATGGGTTGCGCGTGAGCAGCCCTCCTCCGTTGGATCGACCCGAATAAACGGTAAACTTGAGCGGCTCAACTGCTAGCGTGTGGCGAATCGCCCTGCCGCGCGCTAGCAGTGCGGTCCAATCGGCGGACACGGCTGGCAGGCGCCCTCGTCGGTCCCTTCGAGTTCGAGCGTCGAATGATGCACGTGAAAGCGTTCGCCCAGCCGCGATTTGATTTCGCTCTTGATCGCGGGCCAGCGCTGTAAATCTGGATCCTTTACCACGACATGCGCCTCGAGCGCTCTCTGATGTTCGTCCAATTCCCAAAGGTGTAGATGGTGAACTTCGGCCACGCCATCTACAGATTGCATGGCCGCGAGCAGTGTTTCGGTATCAACGTCCGCGGGAGCGCCTTCCATGAGAATATGAATGGACCGACGCATGTCCGGGATGCTTTGCCACAACACGTAAAGAGAGACAAGAATCGTCATCGCGGCGTCGATCCACGGTTGCTCGAGCCACAGAATAGTGGCACCGGCGAGCACCACACCGAGCGACGATAAGGAATCTGCAAGATTGTGCAAATACGCGGCCCGAACGTTCAAATTGCTGCGCGATCCGGCACGTAACAGCGCCGCCGTTGCCACGTTGATGACTAGCGCCGCTCCGGCCGTTACGACCATGGTCCAACCGTTTACCGCGTTGCTTCCCATTAGTCTCGTGACCGCTTCGCACAGCAAATACAAGCTAGTGATGGCAAGAATGGTCAGATTGATCAACGCGCCAATGATTTCAGCGCGGCGATAGCCGAATGTACGGCGCTCATCGGAGGGAAGGCGCCCGATTTTTCTTGCCACCAGCGCGATTACGAACGATCCGCAATCGCCGAAGTTGTGAACTCCATCCGCGACGAGAGCCAAGCTTCCTGAAATAACGCCTGCGACGACCTCCACGATCGTGAGCAGCAAATTCAGCATGAGGCTGAACACCAGCCGGCTATCGCTCATGGAGGCATCAGCATGCACATGATCGTGCGGCATAGTCGCTCAAACAGGGCAGAGGTAGAAATTGATCGATACCCCGCTAAGTTTCTCGCCCAGACCGGATCCAGACAAGCCCGGCTGCGGAAAAGCAGGGAGGTGCCGATGCGCGGCGGCGGGCCTGACGGCTAAATAGAATTAACCGAGTCGGCTGGTAACCAGCTCTCTTGTCCGTCGGAAGCACGGACACGGACGGTATCTGGCCGCTGCTGTAAAACCTCGACGACTTGTCCGACGTCAAACCGTTCCTGCGAGCCCGGGGCGGTTAATCGCTCGGCCTGCACGACGACCGCCAGTTGCTGAGAAGGGATTGGAGAAATCTGCCAGAACGCGACGGCCAATAGAATTGCCACCGAGGCTAGTGTAAGCGCCGAGCTTTTCCAAGGAAAACGATAGCCCAACAAATGACCTGCGATGGCCGCCCAAAACGCCAGCCAGGCGAGCGCCATCGCGGCGAGCACTTGCAGTGGAGCGATATTGCGGAGCAGCCATCTCGTCGAGATGGTCGCGAAGCCAGCGAGCGACTCGCGAGGCGATTGTTGAGCGTTCGCGGTATTTGATGGATGTAGTTGGAGCTCGGCCTGCGCGAGGTTCGATTGGGCTTCGCGAAACGTCGGCTCAATTCGAAGCGCTCGGTGGTAATTGACGACTGCCTTGCCGATTTGTCCGCTTTCGAGGCAAGCGTTCGCCAGATTGTAATAAAGGCGACTGTTTTTGATCCCGCTATTGACGAGGAGTTGATATTTTTCAGCGGCCCGTTCGAAGCCGATTTTCGCATCCGCGGCGTCGCGATCCAGTTTGTCGAGCGCCGTTGAATATGCGGCTGATGCTTCGGCCAACACGGCCTTTTGTTGCTGTTCGTTGAGGATTATTGTCTCCGAGCTTACTGCCATGGTCGTCGGTGCATCGTGGGGCGCTTCTGCGGCCGACGAGATCTGGCCCACGAACAACGTGCTTGCAATAGTCATCGCAAGGGACACGAGCGAAGTGCGTTTTGCGACCGAGGTGATTTGCGCTCGTTTGGCTTGTGTATTAGGCCGCGGATTTGGTTTGGGGGACGAACGACGACTAAAGCTTTGCACATCGCTCGCCCACTGTTGTGCCCGCAGCTTGAGATCGGCGAACCATTCGTCAGACATTGTGAGCTCGGGACAGTATTCGGTGCTGCATTCGTTAAGCAGCGTTTCGAAACGGATCGCTAAATCGCGTGCCCCGGAGGCGCGTAAGGCGCCGGTGATTGATTCCGCATCCGCGGTCGCGCCTTTTCGCTGGTAAATGTGCCGCGCATAGCGCTTTAGTGCGGCGCCGACTTCCGCCGTGCCGCTTGCATTTGCTAACGCGCTTTTTAGTTCGTGGCTTGCGGAGCTGAACCAGTAACTCAAATGCGATAGGTCTTCGCGACGACTTAGAAAGAGTGCGAATACGCCAATTGGCGGCGCTGCGAAAAGCAGTAGCCAGAGAATTCGGTTGGGTGACCAGACTGTTTGAGTGTTTAGGACGTCATCTCCGGTGAAAACCGCGAGGGAGGTAGAGGACCCAGCCGTTGCTGCCCTAGAACCCGTGGGCGAGGAATCTTTCTCTTTTGTTGTGGCGGCGATTCCATCAAGGGCGAGCATTTCGGCCTTATCCACCTGGACCGAAATCGGTCCACTTTGAACGGTCACAAACTTCCCCGCGGTGGGATCGAAGAAGCTGAATGGGATCGGCGGGATCTGTGTAATTCCCTGTTTGCGGGGCCGAATGGTGGTCTGAAAGATTTTGCGATCGCCTTTAACGAAGCCGGCCAGCGGTTCGTTGGGGGCTTTAAAATCGGCGCTCAGGGCGGGGACCTCGGCTAGCGGCGGGGCTTGAACCAGTTCCATGGGACCGGTGCCGGAGATGCCGATGAACAAGTTGATGGGGTCGCCGGCTTTCACGTGTGTGGGGCTGGCGTCGACGGCGATGTGGTAGGTTCCGACCGCGCCGCGGTAATCGGCTGGTCGATCTGCGGTGGGAATCGGCAGGACGTTAATCGGTTCGACGGCCGCTCGCCCGACAACGGGGCGAACCGATTGTACAACGAGACGCGAGCCGAACATCGAGAGGTCGTCGTCGCCGAAGCCGGGTGGGCGGCCACCGGGCAGCTGCATGTCGTCGAAGAATCCGGCAAACGGATCACGAGCTTTGCCGATCGCAGTCGGGTAATCGGCGATGATTTTCACATTGTCGCCGTCGATTTTGCCGGGGCGTTTGGGATAGATCGTAGCTTCGATCTCATACTGATAGTAGTTGTGTTCCGTGCCGTCGTGGTCTTTCCGAAGTACCTCAGTGCCGGAGGGACGCCGACCCTGATCGGCGTAGAGTTGCATGCGCTCGGCAAACGGGCCCCATTCGGAACGCTCGGAAATCATCTTCCACATATCGCCTTCGCTCAGAGTGATTTTCTTGCCGACATCAGTGTACGGCCGAAGAACAATCTTGAGAGTTAGATGGAGCGCCTGGCCGACGTAAATTTCTTTCTCTTTGCCGGCGATTTCGACGAACATCAGGTCGCCTGTTTCACTTTTTGAGGCAACAAATTCGAGCGGGCGCGTCTGCTTGTCGATGCCATCGGCATGGATCGTGATGGCGGGGATTTGAAATGTGCCGCCGCGCTGCGGAGTCACTTCGAATGCGAAAACTTGAGTTGTGGTCGTGGTCGTATGCCCATTGACGCTCATGATCTGCGTGCTGCGAGAAGGTTCCCCAAGCGACTTGATCGTGAGGCCGTCGACAGCGGGGAGCGTCGGCGGCGTAACGTTTTTCGCGGACGCAACCTGAATGCTTAGTGTGACCGGTGCGCCAACAAACGTTTCGCGCGTCGAGAGCCCTACGCGAACTGTGGCGGCCTGCGCCTCTTGTGCGGCTGCAGCTGCGAACGCGATGGCTAAGATCGCCAAATTGATTCGAAGGTGGTGATTCATGTGAGGTTGCGAAATGACGAGGCAGAACTGGTTACCAGTCGCGGTCCACGGGGATGTGTTGGTTGCGTTCCACGGCTTGTCGCCGTAATCGGCGGACCATTTCCTGGTCGCGGATCGCTTGCAGCATCTTTTCCGCCTCTTGCTTAGTCATGGGGCCGTCGACGGCTCCTTCCGTTTCGGATGCGGCTTGGCCGGCTTCTTGCTTTTTCGTAGCAGCATCTTGCTTGTTCGTCGTCAGCGCGCCTTTGGGGGCGGCTGAGCCATTTTGGTCCTGTGCGTCGCTTGGTTGGCCTGGATCGTTCTGCGGCGAATGCTGAATGTTCGCCTGGCGTTGTGCGGATGTCTGCTGGTCCTTTTGCTGGGCGGAATTTTGCGGAGACTGTTCGGAGGCCTTCGATTGCTGATCGTCGGAAAAGGGCTTTGGTTCGCCCTGCGAATCCTGTTGTTGCTTCTGGTCGGAATCTTTTCTCTGGTCGGCGCTCGAGGTGGACGACTTGCTAGCGTTGTCTTTATCCTGCGATTTTGAGTCGGGCTGCTGGGAGCTGTTCGACTCTTGTTG
>DATBAY010000527.1:0-13456 GCA_036271295.1 Lacipirellulaceae bacterium
CCCGGGTAAATCGAAAAGTCATCCATCTCATTATTCAGCACCACGCCAGTTGCCGGCACGATCACCTTCGAACCAAACGTTGTGTTGACCGTGGCCGTGATCGCCACCCAATTGCCCGCCGAATCCGCTGCCGCGATGTGCGTCGTGTGCCGCCCGAAAATATCCTGCGCGAAATTCGGCGGCGACCCATGCTGGGGCACTTCGATAGCCTGCTCCGGATCAATCTTCGCCGCCAACACCTTCGCGTACGCCTTGTCCGTCAGCCCCCGCGGCACACGTACAAAGTCCGCATCCCCCAGCCAATAGGCGCGATCCGCGAACGCCAACTTGAACGCTTCGGCAGTAATGTGGGCAGCTTTTACCGGATCGCTTTTCTCGATCGCCCGCATATCGAAGTTTTCCAAAATATTGAGCACTTGCGCCACGTGCACGCCGCCCGAACTTGGCGGCGGGAAGCCAATGATCTCATAACCTCGATACGTCGTGCGCAACGGCTCGCGAATCTTCGCTTCGTAATGGGCGAAGTCGTCGGCTGTCATGATTCCGCCGTTGTGCGCCATCCAGTCGCCCATCCGCCTGGCCACCTCGCCACGATAAAAATAATCCGTGCCGTGCTCGGCAATCTGCCGATATGTGTTCGCCAGATCCATTTGCACGAGTCGTTCACCCGCTGCGATCGGCTTGCCATCGCGAAAAAAAACTTCCCGCGAGCCGTCAAACTCGCGCAAGTTTTTTTCCGCGCTCTGCACCGCGGATGCATACGACTTCGAGACCTCAAATCCATCAGCCGCCGCTTTGATGCCCGGCGCCAGCGCGCGCGGCAGTTTGATCGTCCCGCATCGCTCGAGTGCGATCCTGTAAGCGGCCAACGCCCCCGGCACTCCGGATGCCAACGGCCCCGTCTGACTTGCCCGCGGCATCGGTTTGCCATCGCGGACGAACATGTCGCGATTCGCCGCACGAGGCGCCATTTCGCGACCGTCAATCGCACTAAACTTCCCGTCGGCCGTGCGGATCAAAATCAAGCAGCCGCCACCGATCCCGGAGTTCTCGCCATTCACCACGCCCAACGTCAGAGCCGCAGTCACTGCGGCATCCACCGCGTTGCCACCCTCGCGAAAGATATCCACACCTGCATCCGTCGCAATCGGATCCACCGTGGCGATCATGTAATGTTCCGCCATTGCCGTGTGGGCACCCGCTGCACCCGCGATAGCGACTGCGGCAAGGCAGCCTGCGAGACGCACGAGTATTTGAAGATGGAGCATCGCCGATGGTCCTTCCCCGCCCTCATTTATAGAGTTCAAATTCTTTCCTCTGTTGGCGGAACGACTCGGTATCCGCATCAAGCGACTTTAGAATCTCACTCACATCGTCGCCCGCCACCGTCCGGCGATACACTTCTTCGCTCGCCAGCAACGTCTTCCACTTCTCCGGTTTAAACTCATCGTGATGCAACTTGATTAGCGCGTGAGCCACTGTCAGCCCCAAGTCGAACGAGCGAAAGCGATCCCAATCGGTGATGATGAAATGAATCCCGTGGCATTCTTCCTTCGCGAATTTGCTGGCCGTCGGTGTAAATCGCAGCGGCACGACGCGAATGCCAGGCAGTTCTGCATGGTTCACCGCGGCCGCCAACTTTTCCTCATCAATCCAAGGAGCGCCGAGCACTTCAAATGGCGAATCCGTTCCGCGTCCAACGGAAATGTTCGTAAACTCCAGCATCCCAATTCCGGGGTAGAGCAGGGCGGCCTCGAGCGATCGCATATTCGGCGATGGATTCAGCCAAAACAGCCCCGTATCAAACAGGTTCATGTTCCGCCGCCAGCCGTCCATTTTCACGACGGTCAGCGCATCCTGAATTCCTTTCGACTTCGCAAACATCGTTGCGATTTCGCCCATTGTGAGTCCGTGTCGAATCGGCAACCGCTGCAGCCCGACGAACGACTCGCGGCCTTTATCGAGCAGCGGCCCTTCAATTGTTTCGCCATCGATCGGATTCGGCCGATCCAGCACGACGAACTTCTTTCCAGCCTTTGCCGCCGCTTCGAGCGCCAAGCACATCGTCGAAGGGTACGTGTAGAACCGCGCCCCAACGTCCTGAATATCGAACACGAGCACATCGATCTTCGAGAGCTGCTCGTCCGACGGCTTGCGACTCTCGCCGTACAAGCTGTAGACCGGCACGCCGGTCGGTTCATCGATCGTGTCGTCGATCTTTGCTTGATCGAGCGCGCCGCGAATTCCATGCTCCGGACTAAACAGCGCCACCAATTTCACGTTCTTCGCGTCATGCAGCCTCTCGATCGTTGTCACATGCTTCGAGTCGACTCCCGTCTGATTCGTGATCAGGCCAACACGCTTACCATCCAAAAGCTTGAATCCATCCGCCTCGAGCACATCAATGCCAAGCTTTACATTCCCAGCACTTTTCGCGGAGCTCGCAGGCGCAGCTGCCGGCTTCGCCGGCAGCTCACTCTTCGACAACGACCCACCAGGGCTCGGCGACCCTTCCACCGGCCGGCTCGGCTCGGTCCGCGTTTGCGGCGCTCGCAGCGTCGAAGCGCAAGCCATGGTCCCAATTCGCCCGGCCAGATCGTTCACCTCGCCTTTGCCATCCGGGTGCAACCGGTCCCCCAAGAATATGACGTACAGATTCATCTGCGGATCGATCCACATCGATGTGCCCGTGAACCCGCCATGTCCAAACGCCGAGTCGCTCATCAACTCCCCGCGGTTGCGCGAGTAGCCGCTCAATTTATCCCAGCCCAAGCCACGTCGCTGGCCGTTGATATCGCGCGCCCGCGTCATCTCCGCCATCATCGAAGGGCTCAACAAGCGCTCGCCGGCATACTTGCCGTGCTGCAGCATCATCGTGCCGTAGATCGCCAAGTCTTCGGCCGTGCTGAACAGCCCCGCGTGCCCCGCCACGCCGCCCAACTTCGCCGCGCGCGGGTCATGCACCTCGCCCTTCAACCATTTTCCGTCGCGCTTTTCCGTGGTTTCCGCCCGCTCGCGAAGATCGGCAGATGGCAAATAGCCCGTGTCGTGCATCCCGAGCTTGTCGTAAATTTCGCGCTTCGTGAATTGATCTTCGCTCTCACCCGTGACCGCTTCGACAATCTTGCCCAGGAGGATGAAGTTTATGTCGGAATACTTGAATCGCGTTCCCGGTTCGGTGGCCAAAGACAACTCGCAGATTTTCGGCTTCGCCGACTCCCAGCCATTCTCATAATCTGACAGCGAATTGTCCGGGATCATGCCGGACGAATGCAGCAGCAGCTCCTCGATCGTCACATCTTGCTTTCCCTTAGCCGCAAACTCGGGAAAGAACTTTGAAACTTTATCGACCAACCGCAGCTGCCCGCGCTCGATGAGAATCATCACACTCGTCGCCGTCGCCAACGGTTTCGTTAACGACGCCATATCGAACACCGTATCGGTCGTCATCGGCTCCTTATTTGGCTCAACGCACCGGTTCCCATACGCCTTTTCCAGCACAATCCCTTGCTCACGGCCAATCAGAACGACGCAGCCGGACATCTGCCCATCGCTAATCGATTTCGCGACAGCCCGGTCCACGTTCTCTTCCAGCGTGGAATGCATGTTGGCGGCTTTCCACGAAATCTTTTTCGGATAGCCAGAGTGTTTCGCTTCGGCGCTGGCGATCGTCGCAGCAGCCAACACAAAAGCCGCCGAGGCGCAAACACAAATGCGGTTCGTACGAAAACGTTGAAAACTCATAAGGTGCTCAGCCATCTCAAGCCAATCTGTGATACGACGCTACGGGCGAGCCGCTCGCCGGTCGCTTAAAAAATATGCCCAACACAATGCCGACGATCACAACGACCATGCTTCCTATCAGTGTATACCAGCACCAGCTGATTCGCGTACCGAATGCCACACCACACGTGACTGCCAATCCGACGAAAAACGCCACGATGGCCACCGCTTCCCGCGTGTTCGGAGCGATAAGGCCCAAAAAATACAATCCCAGCAACAGGCCGGTGGAAAAGCCGGCGATACCAAGCACCATATTTACCGTGGATTCGTCGAACGCCATTTTGTATGCCGTGATCGCAACGAGCGCGTGAAGCCCTGCGAACATAAGCGTGAGCCAGCGCGCGAGCCTCAATGACTCACGATCAGCCATCGTCGGCAACCACCGCTGCAACCAATCGCTCATGAATACACTCGCCGAGGAGTTGAACGAACTCGAAAGATTGGACATCGTTGCCGCCAGAATGGCCGCCAGGATGAGTCCTGTCAGTCCGGTGCCCATGTGCTGGACGACAAATGTCATGAAAACCTGATCGCCGCTCGTCGGAGCACTCGCCGTATCGTGTACGGAATAGAAGCAAGCAAGCGCCAAGCCGATCGTTAAGAACAGCGCGAACTGTCCCAGCACAATGAACCCGCTAATCCCCAATGCCCAACTCGCCGACTTTTGATTTTTCGCGCATAAATACCGCTGCACGATCATTTGGTCTGCGCCGTGCGTGGCCAGAGTGAGAAACGCCCCACCGACGAGTCCCGACCAAAATGTAACCGTCTTCTTCGTCAGCGACGGATCGAAATCAAATACCTGCCAGCGCCCGGTCTCGTGGCCGAACTGAACAATCTGCCCCCACCCGCCAGACACGAGGTGAACGATCACCCACACCGTGGCAAATGCACCCGCCATGTAAACCGCAAACTGTATGCAGTCATTCCACACGACCGAACGTACGCCGCCAGCGCAGCAATAAACTGCGGTGATGATCGTCATCACGATAATGCACTCGTATACGTTGAGATCGATCGCCAGCTTGAGTGCCATCGCGCTCAACAGCAGTCGCAGTCCATCTGCCAGATTCCGCATCACCAGAAACACGAGCGACGCCAACCGCCGCGTTGCCAAGCCGAACCGCTGGCCCAGCACTTCGTAGGCGCTCAACATTTCGCCGCGAAAGTAACCCGGCAGCAAAAAAACTATGATCGCCATCCGGCCCACTATGTAGCCGAACGCAAGCTGCAGAAACGTGAAATTCCGATCTTTGATGTACGACAACCCCGGCACGCTCAAAAACGTCACCGTGCTCGTTTCGGTCGCCACGATCGATAGCAGCAGCGACCAGGTCGGGAGTTGGTGCCCGCCCAGAAAGTACTCGCGATTATTCTTTTGCCCGCGCCCTAGCCATATACCTAGCAGGATCGTAGCCACCAAATACGCCACGACAATGCACGCATCCACCGACCCGATGACGACAGAACTAGCAGCCAGCACTCCCACGCACCCATCCAATTCCGCACGCCACAACGCGGCCAACTCTGCCGCGCAAACGCTTCAAAATGGTCATCTTAGGACAAAACGCCCGCCTCAAATTAGGAAGGTTTCTTCACAATAGATGACTCTGCGCCCCTCAATAGTCCGCCCAGCGCAGTTCAGTATTCATTTTGCGCAGCTTCTCTACTGCCGCCAACGCCCGTTGAATAAGATGTTATTTGAAGGCGGAACGAATAGGCATCTCCTCTCGGATTCAGGCGTCGGTCATTCATGCTCGAGCATCTCACAACGGAAGCGCGCAACCCCGCATCGGAAGACCTTGATGGCTTAACGGCCCAGCAAATCGTGCAGCTCATCAATGCGGAAGACGCCAAAATCGCCGCCGCTGTCGCCGAACAATCCGACGCCATCGCTCAAGCCATCGACGTCATTGCCGATCGCCTCGAAAACGGCGGCCGTCTGATTTACACGGGTGCCGGTACCTCCGGCCGGCTCGGAGTGCTCGATGCCTCCGAATGTCCCCCCACATTCAACACCCAGCCTTGGCAGGTCGTCGGCCTCATCGCTGGCGGCTACACCGCACTTACAACTGCTGTTGAAGGGGCGGAAGACAATCCCGATCTCGGCGCTCAGGACCTTAAAAAACTGAACCTCTCAAAGGGCGACGTGCTGGTCGGCATCGCCACCAGCGGCCGCACCCCTTATGTCATGGGCGGACTCCAATACGCCCAAAGCATCGGCGCCTTCACCGTCGGCGTCAGTTGCAATCGCGATTCTCAGATGGCAGCTCACTGCAATATCGATATTGCCGTCGTCGTCGGCCCGGAAGTCGTCAGCGGTTCGACCCGCATGAAAGCTGGCACTGCGACAAAAATGGTGCTCAACATGCTCAGCACCGGCGCCATGATCCGCCTTGGCAAAACGTTCGGCAATCTGATGGTCGACCTGCGTGCGTCGAATACGAAACTCTTCGACCGCGCCCGGCGAATTGTGCGGGCCGTAACCCAGTTGTCCCCTTCCGAATCGGAACGCTTGCTAAATGAGTGTAATGGAGAGGTAAAAACGGCGATCGTCAGCTATGATCGGGGCGTCTCTGCTGACGAAGCTCGCCAGTTGCTCGGTGCTTCGCACGGGCATTTGCGTTCGGCGCTTCAGCAGCAAGTTGCTCAAAACGGAATTGCGCGCTGAGTTTATATGGGGCCCGCCAGCGACGCTTCGATCTCGAACCCGAGTTCGCCCGACCGCGATCTAGTTGTTGTCGTCGACACGGGCGGCACCAAAACGGCCGCCTGGCTGGTCGACTCGCAATCCCCGACAGACTATCGCCGCTTGGGTGAAGCCCGCACTTCCGCCGGGAATCCGCTTAGTGTCGGTTTCGAAAAGGCCACGCAAGCGATCTACGATGCGATCAACCTCGCTCGAAAATCAGCTGGCTTCGCCGACGTCCGCGCCTGTCGCGCCGTGCTCTCGATCGCCGGCGCCGCGAATCGCGAAATGACCGCCCGTTTCGTGAGCTGGTGCAAAACGATTCCCATCGCCGACCAAATTGCAATCGTCTCCGATGTTCTTCCAATCCTCGCCGCCGGCACGCCCGATTGCTGCGGCGTCGCGCTCATTTCCGGCACCGGCTCTTCCGCTTTCGGACGCGCCGCGGACGGAACCAGCAAACGCTGCGGCGGCTGGGGATATCTACTGGGCGACGAGGGCAGTGGCTACGCCCTCGGCCGCGGCGCGCTGCAACACACGCTCCGCAGCCTCGAAACGGGAGATACCGATCACGGTTTTAGTGCGAAAGTGATCACCGAACTTGGTGTAAAAACCGTCACCGAGCTGACCCGTACAATTTACGGCGGTGGCGATCCGCGGCATGCCGTCGCCGCTCTGTCAAAGATCGTTTGCAACGCCGCCGACGAAGGCGATGCCACTGCAAATGGGCTTCTCGATATCGCTGCTGCCGAGCTTGCCGATTTGGCTGCTCGCACAGCAACGGCCGTTGGCGTCGCGGACTCCGGCTTTCCACTCGCAGTCGCCGGTGGACTTTTAACCAATTCCTGCCCATTGCAAGAGCGCCTGCGAGCAGAACTCCTCAAACGAAACTTGCAGTGCGGGATTCAAGTTGTTGAAGAGCCGCTTGCTGGATGCGTCCGTCTCGCCGATAAAAAATTCAGTGGCGCTCTCGTGAACTGGCACGCCTGCCAATAATGTGCGCTACAAAACGCCACGAAGCAAACGCCAATGCTTAGCAAGTCATCGTTCCGCCGCACACGGCCCGGCTGCAACCTGTCGTCTCTGGAATCGTCAGCGGCAGCCCTTTTGTGTGCCGCACCGCCAGCCAAGCAAAACATTCAGCCTCGAGCGTATCGGGATTGAGCCCCAACTGCCGAATGCTTTGCACCTTGCCGAACGCCTCGGTAAGCATCCGCATAATCACAGGGTGATGCACGCCCCCGCCCGTTACCCAAACCGAAGCCGGTTGTCTCGGCATCATCTTCACCGCTTTAACGACACCACGCACGGTGACCGCGCACAACGTCGCCGCACCATCCTCGACGCTCATCCCGGAAACGTCCACATGATCGAAGTCGAATCGGTCCGCCGATTTCGGCAGCGGCTTCGAAAAGAACGGCGTCGCCAGAGCGGCGGCGACGATGGCATCATTCACTTTGCCTTGCTGCGCGATCTTTCCGTCGACATCGTGCGACAGCCCGGCCATCTCTTGGATCCACTCATCCAACAAGCCGCACCCCGGCCCAGTATCGCCTGCGATAATCTCGCCGTCCTCTCCCAGCCACGTGATATTCGCCACCCCGCCAAGATTCAAAATCACGGTCGGCCGCGGTTCATTTGCGAACAGCGCTCGGTGAAACATCCCCACCAGCGGCGCACCCTGGCCACCGACGGCCACATCGTGCCGCCGGAAATCGCTCACTACACGCATGCCCGTCTTCTCGGCGAGCAGCCACGGATTGCTGATCTGCCAGCAAATCTGCTCACTGGCGATGTGCCGAACCGTGTGACCATGGAAGCCGATTAGGTCAGTCCCCTCCGATTCGCGCGGCAATGTCTTGAGCAGCTTTGCGACTGCCTCCGCATGGTGCAACGTGATGTCGCGCTCGACACGCGCCAGTTCCAACAGCGGCACATCGTGCTGAGATGCCTCGAGCAAACGCGCCCGCAGCTCGCGGTCATAAGGCAATGTCAGCCCCCCGAAGAATTCGATCGCGTCCTCACCATCCGTCGCGATCAGCGCAACGTCGGCGCCGTCTGCCGATGTCCCGCTCATCAGCCCCAATGCTTTTTGTAACTGTTTTTTCGCCACCACTTATCCTGAAGTGTGAGGAGTTCCAACTTCCCGACGAAAACGCTGCCACAATGACTCGCGTTTCGGCCCCCCGGGACTTGCCCAAAAATGCCTCGTTACTTCCGCCCCTTGCGGCCGCCTGTTGACGCAGTATAACGAGAAAAACTCGCCTTGCATGTCTCTTTTTTGCGCACGGTTTTGTCCGCTCGATGCTAAAATAATGGCTGCCCTGCTGAATCTAACTCTCCTCGCCGTTTCCTGTCTACTACCCAGTTAGTACCGGTTCCCACTCTTCTCCCGCATGATCAACCACGCCGACAACGACGGTCAGTTTCGCGTCCAACACGTTGCCGTGTTGATCGAAACCGAATCCAGTTGGGGCAGCCGCGTGATCCGCGGCATCGCCCACTACGCCGAGAAGCACACTCACTGGCACTTGCTGCTCGACCCGCGCGATCATGAACAGCGGTCCGATATCCCCGCCGGTTGGCATGGCGACGGCATCATCGCCCGCGTGACGAATCGCACCCAATGGCAACAGATTCGCGAGAAAGGCCTGCCCGTTGTCAACGTCGACGACGTCTACCAGGGCCTTAGCAACGTGGCCACCGTCATCACGGACGAAACCGAACGGGCGCGCCTGGCACTCGAGCACTTCGTCGCCCGTGGCTTTCGAAAATTTGCCTACTTCGCGCCCCCCAGCAACGTTTACTCAAAAAACCGCGGCGACGCCTTCATCCGCGCCGTCGGCGAGCTCGGCTATGAATGCCACGAATATCTCCCGGGCTACCGCGCCGGCCGCAAGATCGGCTGGGTCGACCAGCAGCGTCGCGTTAATCGCTGGCTGGATTCCTTGCCGCGCCCAGTTGCGATCCTTGCTGTCGACGCCCACCACGCCCGTCAGCTCGCCGAGATTTGTCATTTCAGTGGCGTGCGAATCCCAGACGAAGTTGCCATCCTCGCCGGCGACACCGACGATCTACTCTGCGAAGTTTCGACGCCGCCTCTGTCCAGCATCTCCGTCGCCTGCGAACGGCTCGGCCATGAAGCGGCCGCTCTGTTGCATCAAATGATGTCCGGAAAAAAGCCGCCGAGCGAACCGGTTCTCATTGCACCGCACGGCGTCGTTAGCCGCCAGTCGACTGACGTCCTTGCGATTGACGACCCCGCCGTGGTCCGCGCCCTGCGTTACATCCGCACGCACGCCCACCACGGCATCGTCGTCGAAGACATTCTTCGCGAAGTGCCCATCTCGCGTCGCAGCCTCGAGATTCAGTTCCGCTCGTACCTGGGCCGCTCACCTGCCGAGGAAATTCGCCGGGTCCGACTCGAACGCGGTCGCCAGCTTCTCGGCCGACGTGAACTTTCAATCACGGAAATCGCACTCGCTTGCGGCTTTTCAAACGCGACCCGATTTGGCGTCGCATTCAGAAAATCATTCGGTACCACTCCCCGGGCATTCCGAAAGACGCTTATCGCCGACTAGCGGCTTACATCGCTAGAACGAGGCAGCATGAAGGCTGACGTAATCGGAAGAAGACGCCCTGATACCACTAATGCGGGTTATTAGCGCCCCAAGTGGGCCATTTGGACCCACCGCGTAACTCCTCGCTATCACCGGGGCTTACGAGGCGTCCAATCGCCGCCGTGGTAAAGCGTGTGGTGAACCCGCACGCCGATTTCTGCTTCGCGGATTAATTCTGTGACGTCCATGCCGACGGGCGACAATGTCCCGTTTTCCGCACATTCGCTGCAAAACCAAGTGGCTCGACAGAACCCATCGGCACCTGTTGGACTAATTTGAATCTCGTACCGGACCTTACCAAGCTGAAGTTGTTTCCGTTTTCTTCCGTCCCTTTTAACCGTTGCCACCGGGGTGCCTCCTCATTGCAGCGACCACGTCACTCTGACGGTCGTACGACACGCCACAACAACGAGCACTTCACATACCGTTTGATTCAACGCGACTCTAAGCCGCAGAGCGCTTCCTAAAAGTCGTACCAAATACCAACACCAACTTGCTGCTCGTTCTTCGTGAAGAATTCGAACTCGTTGCTCTTACCGTTATAGTATTGGGCTCCCAGGCGGAGCGTTTGATTGAGTAGGCCGCGTTGCAGCCAGCCACACTGCAGCGTGAAGTCGCCGCTGAAATCCTGTTCCTCTCGTAACCGGCCGTTAACAGCAACAAACGGCGTCCAGCAGTTCGTCGGCCCCGGATGAGAAAGCTCCGTTCCGAATTGAACATCCCAGGGGTCGGCGCCGCCACTTGAATTGAAACACCAACCGGTTTCGCCGTAGATCCGCCAAGCCGGGTTCACATAGTACGAGGTGCCCAATTCAATTCCGTCCCGAACGTAGTTAACGCGGTTGTTTAGCTGCCCCGGATTCCGAATCGCGAATTCGTCACCCATATGCGAGCTCGTGTGCGCGTAGCCACATTTCCACTGCCAATGTTCGTCTCCCCACGTGAGCGGGAAGCCGAACACATAATCGCAGGCATCCAAGTCCTCCTGGTGATCCACATTGAGCCGAGCGATGGCCGCGCCGTAGAAATCGAGTTGATAACCGACGGGATGCATCGCGTCTTGGTTGCCGTAGCGCACTAGTCCAGCGCGACCACCCAGCGTCGCATCGCCGTACGTCGTGCCATTCGTATCGTTTTGCAAGAACATGGACATGTGCGGCTCGTGTTCGCCGGCCATGTAAGAGTGGTAGATAAGCCCAGTCGGCGCCCACTGCCACGAGTAGTCGCTATCGTCCGGCAAAGGTTCGCCGAACGGTTTGTCCATGCGAACAACGTCCTTGGGTAATACGTCGGGCGCCTCGTCGTTGGGATGGGTCCACCCATCGGCGCCCGAGGGCGAAGCCAACTCTTCTTGCGGCGTTGAATTCGGCGCTGGGGTCGCGTTGTCGGCGCGACCGGCGCTGGCAATAAGCCAGAGACCGAGCGCAACAAGCAGAGCCTGCGCGCACGGCAAGCGGCGAGTGGGGCCGTGGGAACTCAACATAGAACAAGAGCGAGGTGGGAGAGCGGGGTCTGAGTCGCCGCCGGGTGTGAGAAGCGGGATGGATGAGCGACGACTGCCTTAGTAATTTCGGTCGCGCGGATTGTGCGAATTGACCGAGGCGTCGCGCGCCCGCAAAGTACTCGCTAGCGACGAAAGCTCGGTGCGACGCCGTGCTCGATAGTTCTGCTGAGTGCCGCCAATGCGCGCTATGCAGGTACATAAGATTTCTCGACGAGCGCCGTTAAAAGGTTCTTAGCAGTTCCGCTATCGATAGCGTTTGCGGCGATTTGTGCTGCCGTTTTTGGGTCTGAAGTCCTCCCCGCCACGATCAGAGCCGCACCTGCGTTGAGCAGTATGATGTCGCGGGCTGGGCCAGGTTCGCCGCCGAGAATTTTGCGCACGATGGCAGCACTGCCAGCAGGGCCATCGACATGCAGCGTGTCGAGGCTCTGCCGGGCAATTCCAAAGTCCTCCGGAAACCAAGTGAATTCATTTATCCGTTCCTCCGCGCCCTCGGCTGCGCGTACGTCACTCACTTGGGTGGCGCCCGTAAGCGTGATGTCACCGAGTCCATCTTCGCCACTCACAACCAACGTTCGTTTGGTGCCGAGCCTGGCGGCCGCTCCGGCCAGCCGCGGTCGCAGATCAGGACGTCCGGCACCGAGAAGCTGGTAACAGGCGCCGGCCGGGTTCACGAGCGGGCCGAGGATGTTGAAAATCGTGCGGATGCCAAGCTTCTTGCGAACGGCGCTCACGCGCTTCATCGAAGGGTGCATGAGCGGAGCGAAGCAGAAGCATAGACCAAGTTCGTTGAGGCACGCCTCGACCTGTGGAACCGTAGCCTTAATGTTCACGCCGAGCTCGGCGAGAACGTCTGCGGAACCGCTACGGCTGGTGACGCTGCGGTTGCCGTGCTTGGCGACGGGAACGCCGGCGGCGGCGGCAACGACGGCGGCCGTAGTACTCACGTTGAACATGGCGGAGTCGCCGCCGCCGGTGCCGCAGGTGTCGAGCACTTCGGCGTGGCGAGAGCGGATAGGCGTCATGTGCCGCCGCATAGCGAGCGCCGCGCCGGCGATTTCGTCGACCGTTTCGCCCTTGGTGGCGAGCGCTGTCAGGAGAAGGCCGATTTGGTCATCGGTCCATTCGCCCAGCATGATGGCATCGAACGCGGCGGACATTTCCTCGAGGGAAAGATTTCCTCCGCCGGCAACGTGGCCCAGGGTTGTGTCTGCTTGGTGCGGCATACTGAGTGTTTTTAGGCTGTCTTCTGAGCGCGAATCGGGCTTCTGGATAGCACGAATTCGCAAGCGGAAAGGATTGTGAATTGGGTTCGGTAATCTTACAATATTGGCCGAAGGAACGACGCTTTTCACCGGGCGGCGGTTCGATGGGATTCGCACCTGATGGCCAGAAAAGTTATTCTTGACGTAGATCCCGGCATTGACGACGCCGTGGCCGTGTGCCTGGCGCTCGAAGACCCTTCGTTAGAAGTGCTGGCCGTGACCGCCACGGGCGGCGCGATCTCGCCCGAGCAATCGACGACGAATGTGCAAGCGATTGTCGAGCACTTGGACCCTTCGCGGTGGCCGCGGCTGGGATGTGCTTCTGCTGACCAAATATTGCGGACGGATGCTCGGCATTTGTTTGGCAGCGATGGTTTGTGCGGCGCTCACTTCGCTGCGGCCAAGCGGCATCACCAGCATTCTTCGGTGAAGGTAATCTGCGACGAAGTGCGGGCCGCGCCGGGCGATGTCACGATCGTTGCTACGGGGCCGCTGACGAACATTGCGGCCGCGCTGCAGCAGCAACCGGAGCTGGCATCGCTCATCGGGCACCTGATCATGATCGGGGGCACGCTGGGCGGCCCCGGGAACGTAA
>DATBAY010000528.1:0-6140 GCA_036271295.1 Lacipirellulaceae bacterium
ACCAGCAGCGCGAAGCTCGCCGCATGCGACTCGGGAAAACCGTATTCGCCAAAACCTTCGATCTGCTGATACACGCGATCGGCAAATTCTTGCGGCAAATGGTTCGCTTCCATGCCGGCGCGAAGCTTCTCGCGAAATTGACTGATCAAACCGGGCCTGCGCCAAGCGGCCATCGCGCGCCGCAGTTGATCGGCCTCCCCCGGCGTGAATCCGGCGGCCACCACGACCAACCGCATCGCCTGCTCCTGAAAAATCGGCACCCCTTTGGTTTTCTGCAGCACTTCGCGGATCGCATCGTTGGGATACGTTTCCTCTTCTTCGCCCGAGCGCCGCCGTAAATACGGGTGCACCATATTTCCCTGAATCGGCCCCGGCCGTACGATCGCTACTTCGATGACCAAATCGTAGAATTCGCGCGGCTTCAATCGCGGCAGCATCGACATCTGGGCTCGACTCTCGATTTGAAATACGCCGATCGTATCGGCCCGGCAAATCATGTCGTACACTCCTTCGTCATTTTGCGGGATAGTCGCCAGAGTCCAGGTTTGACCATGACGCTTCTCGACTAGATCTAAGCACTTATGAATCGCCGTGAGCATTCCCAGGCAGAGACAATCCACTTTAAGAATGCCGAGCTCATCGAGATCATCTTTGTCCCACTCGATGACCGTGCGGTTCTCCATCGCCGCATTTTCAATTGGCGTCATTTCGCACAGCGGTCCTTGGGTCATGACCATTCCGCCGACGTGCTGCGACAAATGCCGCGGAAAGCCGATAATTTCGTTAACGCAATAAATCAGTCGCTGCCCCACATCCGAAGACGTATCAATTCCTACATCTCGGCAGCGGCGTACAAACTTCGGCTCGTGCGTGTGCCCCTCGACGTGCTTCGCCAGCGCATCGACACGATCGAGCGATAAACCGAGCGCCTTCCCAACGTCGCGAATCGCCGATCGGGTGCAATACGTAATCACCGTCGCGGCCAGCCCGGCGCGCTCGCGACCGTATTTCTCATAGAGATATTGCAACACTTCCTCACGCCGCTCATGCTCGAAGTCGACGTCGATATCCGGCACCTCGTTCCGCTCACGGCTAATGAACCGCTCGAACAGCAGGTCGATCTCGGTCGGATTGACGGAGGTCACCCCCAAGCAATAGCACACGACCGAGTTCGCGGCCGATCCCCTGCCCTGGCACAGAATGTTTCGCGATCGAGCGAACCGCACCAAATCCTGGACGGTAAGAAAGTACGCTTCGTAGTGCAGCTCGCCGATGAGCTGCAACTCCGATTCAATTTGCTGCCGCACTTTTTCTGGCAATCTATCCGGATACCGTTCGGCTGCGCCCTTCCACGTGAGCTGTGTCAAATATTCCAGCGGCGTTTGCCCGGCAGGTGCGAGCTCGGTCGGATATTCGTACTTCAACTCGTCGAGCGAAAAATGGCAACGTTCGGCAATTTCCACTGTATGCCGGATCGCATCCGGCGCATCGGCAAAGAGTTCGCGGATGGCGTCGAGCGATCGCAAGTGCCGCTCGGCGTTTGGAAAGAGCAGCGTTCCCTCTGCCGCCGCGACCGTAGTGCCCTGCCGAATCGCCGTCACCACGTCGTGCAGCACCATTCGCCGCGGCACGTGATAGTGAACATCTCCCGCTGCCACAAGCGGAACACCAACCTGCCGCGACAACTTTTGCAGAGAGCTCAATCGCTCGCGATCATCCGCCCCGCGCAACAGCTCCGCCAACAAATAGCACCGGTCCCCAAATATCTCCCGATACACGGCAACCCCCGGCTCCGCCGGGGCTTTCTCGCACACAACTCGCAATCCGCAACCTGGTTCGAAATCGCCAACTAGTGCGCCCTCGCCAACCCCCGGCAGAGCCAGGGGCTGAACGCCGGCAATGAGGCCTGCGTTGAATTCTGCGATGTCATCTAAGACGAGTGCACACTCTCCTTTCGGCGCTTGCCGCCGGCCGCGCGTTAGCAGCCGGCACAATCGGCCGTAGCTCGCTCGATCGGTTGCCCATAGCACCACCGGCAGCGCATCGCTCGGCGTAACTTCCGCCCCAATGATAAGCGGCAGCTCCGCTTCCTTGGCCGCCATGTGCGCTCGCACCACGCCCGCCAAACTGTTGCGGTCGGTTACTGCCAGGGCGCTGTACTCAAGTTCCTTAGCCCGCTCCACCAATTCATTCGCGTGCGATGCACCTTCCAAAAACGAAAAGTTCGTTTTGCAATGTAACTCGGCATATTGCATCGGAAATCAATCGTCCCTCCTGGCCCAGTCATTCAAAAATCCCCTGCAGAAACCACTCATGATCCGTGAGCCGCTCGAATATCCATAACTGGCGCCCCGCTTCGGTAGTCACACGGTAATAATCTCGCCGCACCGCCGGACCGCGCCACCACAAAGTTTCGATCCGCTCCGGTCCCACGCTTTCGACAACCTGCTCGCGCCGCTTCTCCAGCCACACAAACTGCGGGGGACCAGCCGGCGCAATGCACCCCACCTCGATCTTTTGAGGTTTCGAACACAGCACCAGTGGCCGTGCGGGAAGAAACCCAGGCGAAGACGGCGAGCGCGAACGGGTCTTCTTATTTTCTTGCTTCAACGCCCGATCGTTTTGCCCCACGATGGCCGCCCATTTCACCGCTCGCTCAGGCACAGGGCTCGCACGCGGCTCGGCGCGCAGCACGCTTTCAGAGCCCAAGCGGCTGCCGAGTCGATTGACCAACACAGCAAGCTGATGCGGATCGATTGGCCAACAGTCTGCAAACAACTCGCCCTGCCGCTCTCCAAGATTGCCAACTACCGCAGCTCGTAGCTCAACCCGGTCCACTTCATTCCTCAGTTTCAAACGCTCCAAATGCAGTTCGATAAGCTCTAGCAATTGTCGCGTACTTGCCGAAGGCTGCAGCAATCCAACTTGAAACTGCTGAGGCGTCTCTCCCGCGAAACCAAACGAACCCACCAGCAGCACCGCTCCCTGATTTCTCGCAATCAACTGCCGCGCCAGCTGCTCCACCAATTGCTCAAAAACGAACCTCAGTACAGCCCAATCAGCAGTCGGCTCTTCCAGTACATAACTCGCTTCCAAGGGCCCCAGCGAGCGCCGCGGTTCGATCACCTCTCGCCCGGCGCCTGTTAACTGATCCAGCCGCAACAATAATTTTTCGCCGAACCGCAACGCCAACCCCTCGCGTGGAAGCGTCTTCAACTGCTCCACGGTTTCGATGCCAAGTTCTTGCAGCAACCCTGCCGCTTCCTCGGAAATTCGCAGCGATTCCACCGGCAGAGCAAATGCCGAAGGACGAACGCCAAGCGACGAATGCTGGGAGGACTCATTCTTTCTTCCCATTCCATCAGCCGGAGCTTCATCGAAATGCGCCGTCGCCCAGGCAGCCCCAACCGTATCCGCCATCCCTAGGCGCACCAAATACCCACGTCGTGCGAAAAACTTATTTATCTGCTCCGCTAGCCGACCCTCACTTCCCCACAAGTGTTCGAGGCCGCCAATATCGAACAATAAACTCTCTGGCTCCCTCCCCTCTTCGATTGCCACCCGAGGGCTGAATTGTTCGCAAGCTTCGGCGCATTTTATGAGCGCGCGGTGATCGCCCACTGGATCATATTTCGCGACCGCTAATTCCCGCACGAGAGACTGCGCCTCCACAAGCGGCACCCCCAGCCGCACACCTTCCGCCTTCGCCTTGCTGCAACACACGGCGACTTCGCTGCCGCGCGGCGCGCTGCGCACCAGCACCACCGGCCGCCCTTTAAGCTCGGGCCGAGCGCGAACGGCTCGCTGGATCGGCCAATTCGGTAACCACACGCAAAGGATGCGGGTCATACGTAAAACCACTTTGCACGGTGCGCGCTACATCATCGATTTCCAAGACGGTCGAACCACCTTCACGCCCGCCGCGACAATGCACCAGCCGAACGTGAGCCAAACGCCCCGGGTTCGCAGTCCGCCCCTCGTCATTCGCACCCGACGGACCACGGACAACAGACCACGGACTAATCTCCAACCTTACATTCGCCCACGTCGGCTGACCTCGCGCAGTGACTGGCCGCAACAGCACGCCCAAAGTCGGCCCCGCTTCGGCCGCTAACTGCAGCCGGCGAAACGCTCGACTCTCGAGCCGCTCGAACTTGCCCCACACTGCCCCCACCACCGGCGAGCGCAGCGCTTGCACCGCGGCCCATAGTTCATCCCGCGCGGTCTTAGGACGCACCACGATCAGTCGTTTCAAATCAATTCCCCAAGCTGCTGCCGCCGGTGGATAAAAAGTTTGCGATCGATCGACGACAACCAACGCCCCTCCTTCGCGACAAGCTTCGCGCGCACTCAATAATCCCAGCGTGGCCGCGCCACTTCCGCCCTTTGTGATGAGCCACTCGATCAGCATCCCTGGTCGCAATCCGCCCTCAGGCAACAATCGATCGATCGCCGCCACCCCACAGGAAAAAACAACTGTTTCCTCCGCACTCTTGGTTTTGCCCCAGTGCTCCAGTTGTTGGCGCAACCCATCGACCAGTCCCACACGCTCATCAGACTGCACCGGCTGTATCCGCCGCGACAAATCGACATGTCCTGTTCGAAAAACGCTACTCATTGCAGGCCCGGCAGATGCTAGCACTCTCCCCCATATAACTGTACAAATGTATCGTAACGCGTCAAGCGAGCTTTCCAGGAAAAGCAAAAACCTGACACGAAATAGGCGCAGAAACCGCCCTCAAGGCAGAAAGCCACAAGAAAAAATTCACGCGTAACGCCGACCGCGCTCGCATATCGCGACGCTACTACGGAATGCCCGGAATGTGAGAGTTGAGCAAACCTTCTTCTCGCATCGAAGCCCAAAAGTTCGCGGGCACTTCCACAAACGCCGAATGGATATTCTCCGCCACGCGATCGCAAAACGACGAGTCGACCTGCACCGCAACTACGCCCGGCAGTGACAGCGCAAACTGAATACACGCGTGCGCCGGCGAAATGCCGTGCCCATCACACAGCGCGACAAATGCTTTCCGCCACGAAATGAATGCGCGATATTCCTCGCCATCCATACTCACCGCTCGTTCATCCAACCGATTGCCTCCCACCAAAAAACCGCCGTCAAAAACGCCGGCCAAAATAACTGGAATCTGCTGGCTAGCTAAATCCGTTAAGAACGCCAGACAGTCTGGCGCGTGTCGCATCACCGTGCATCCGCCAGCAAGCGTTACCCAATCGGGTTTAATTGCAGCAACCTCGCGCGCAGCCGACTGCCAATCGCGCGACTCAAAACCCACTCCATGCACAGCATTCGTTGCCTTCAAATCCAACGCCGCTTGCCACGTTGCTGCGTCAGCATTCCGGATCGAAATCAACTTCGGCCGATATTCCGTTCCCAGCAGCCAACAACTCTTATCCCAACTCCCTTTGATATCACTCGCTTCACCTTCAATCGAAAGCTCAATAACGATCTCTCGACCCGAAATCTCAAACCGCCGCAACGCGCGGCCCAACACTTCCAGGGCGATCCCATCGCCAAATCGGTAACTTACATGACAAATTACCGGCGGCTCGACATGTCGAAACCACTCCCCGCAAATTGCAACTTTCGCTTGTTCGGTAATGACTCGCGTCACATTACCGAGCGCCGCCGAACAGAAGATGATAGGCGGGACTTGGACCCCGATGGATCCGAGCGGAACGTGCCGAGCGTGCATAAGCCCCATAAAGTCAATCGCGCCAAATAAACCCGACGCCGCTTCAGAATGGCAGCAGAACCAGCGGGAAATTCAAGGCGAAAAGCTGGGGAACTAGGATTCGAACCTCAATGTAACTGCCCTGCGCTTACATTGGAATTGCAGGACACCTGAGTGTCAAGTACTGCTTTTTACGGGATGGTTCTTGTCTTTCTACCATCCAGCACGCTTCGGTAGCAGGGCCATCAAAGCGGCCTAATAGGGGCAATAGTGGGTCAGATTTGGGCCATATATTGTCTCGGGGGACTAGCAGCCCGGGGAAGTAAGGCGTTTTTGAGGTCGGTAGTTTAGGCGGCCGCGGCCGAAAAGTCGGAGCGTGTTACGCGGTATGAGAGTCGTGCGGTGAGCAGGAGATCGCGGAGGAGTGTCGTCACAAGCTGCGCAAGC
>DATBAY010000529.1:0-6395 GCA_036271295.1 Lacipirellulaceae bacterium
CTTATATGTGGAAGGCGTCGGCCTTGTGCCACAAGCCGTTGTACTTTGAAGACGATCAGCTCGAGCGCTACGGCCACTCGTTCAGCCCGTGCCTGCAGCCGTTCGTATCCGGTGCTCACTTCTTCACGCACGTGCCGGTGCTGCCGTACTGCATGGGCGTCGAACCGCCGAACGAGTGCATCTACGCGCTGGGCCACTATCGCCCGGGCGACTGTGCCCCGTACATGTGCAACCCAATTCCGATCAGCCCGCGCGGGGCGCTGTTTGAAGCGGGCGTCGTGGTGGGTACGGCGGCGGCGATTCCGTAATCGCGTGTGAACGAATCGATACAAATAAAAGCAACAGGCCGCGGAAACGCGGCCTGTACCTCACATCTACAATTGACGCCCGGGCAACGAGCCGCCCTCGCGGGTCACCCGGGTCAGCCACTCTATATCGAAGATGCCGAAACGCGCGAAACGTGAGGAAAGTTCGCAGCGATAAAGGCGTGCTCTTTGAGACTGGGTCCGCAATCCCCTTCGGCCTGCCGCCAAGAATGTTGTAGTTTTTGGCCGCGCACTGTGCTAGATTCGCTCCACTGTCGTGGCAGCGCGTCCGCGTGTTAGAATCCGACTATGAGCGAAGCAGCAATTCGATTGCACGTTGAGCCGTTGGAAGAAGGTGGTTTCGTGGCCACGAGCCCCGATGTACCAGGACTCGTCGTCGAAGGACGGAGCCTCGTCGAAGTCGCGGAGATTGCACAAGACGTGGCGCGGAAAATCGCCGAGTCGTGTCGCGAACATGGTGATCCGCTTCCGCCGGCGCTCGTCGGTCTGGACAGTGACAAGCCGATTGACTTTACAATTCCCATTGGTGTTGGGTAGATGGGCCGACTTGCGGGATTCAAGTACAGGGAAGTTGCCCGCAAGCTCCGAGTGCTCGGCTTCAATTTTGATCGGCAAGCTCGTGGTAGCCACGAGATTTGGCGACATTCCTTGTCGGGTCGCAAGACGACGCTAATTCGACATGCGCGCCCCATCGCCGAAGGGACGCTTCGCGCGATCTTGAGAGATGGCGAAATCGATGTGGAGGAGTTTTTGCAAGCTTAGTGCCGTCTCCGCGACATGGATCCTAATGCCCGGCGTACTCGTTAGCAGTGACTTCAGGGAGCGACCGGCCCTCATGCCTGGAAGGGCCGCCCGTTTTATGCGCTTGCGAAAAAATCGGAAGCCGCACTTTCTCCGCAAAACGCCTCCAAGAATTTTGTAGTTTTTGGCCGCGCACTGTGCTACATTCGCTCCACGCTGTAACCGGCGCGTTCGTTCTTTGAAAAGTTATCCAAAAGCGTTGGCAGGCTCTTAGCCAGACGGTCATGTTGCGCCCGTTGCCCATCAGTGACCAACGATGGCGCGCATCTACCAAAGCAAATCGCGCGCGTTTTGCGCGCACCATTTTGCAATTCGCGCTCGCCGGCTAGTCCCTTTTCCTTGAGGGGACGCGCAAAACGCGATTAGTTTTGCATGAAGATGTGGGACCCCCGGCGCACGTGCAAAACCCTCGCCTGGCCTCCCTCCAAGTGCCGATGTGTGCAACACGGCGCTAGGCGATGTATTGACGATCGCGTTCGACCGCGTGTCATTACGAGCGCGGGATTGTACTGAAAACTTTGGTCAGCCGCGGATGCGGGCCGCGGAAAATCGGCTGGGGATTTTTCTGTAACACTTGGCCGCCGCTCCGTATGAGAGGGTGAGCAAACAATGAGGCACGCGGCCTCGTTTTTCACACAAACCATCATTACGGAGTTACCGAGATGTATTTCAGCGAAGAAAAGTGGCCTAAGTTGAAGAAGCTGGGACGCAAGCAATTCATTTTGCGTTATGGCGTGCTCGGCTGGGGCGTGCCGGTGGCGATTGGCTTTGCACTGAGCACGAGCTACGGGCAAGGCTGGAGCGAGTTGCTGATTACCCTGATCATCGCGTTAATTCTGTTCCCGCTGGGCGGAATTCTGTTCGGCAGATTTTTGTGGTTCTGGTTGGAGCGAAAAAACGCGCCGCCGGCGGCGGGTAAGTAGCCAGCTTCAATTCGTCGAAACAAAAAGCCGGCCACGCGATCGCGTGGCCGGCTGCGTTTCACTAGGGAGTGCCCTCACCCCGGCCCTCTCCCGGAGGGAGAGAGAGCAAGAGAATCACTTCTTCATGTTCGGGCACTTGCACCCGTTGGCACAATCCTGGCAGCACTCGCACTTGCAACTGCAGTTCGGGCAGTCCTTGCAGCAATCAGCCGAGCAGCAGGAGCCTTCTTTGCAGGTGGATGCCGTGGTCGCTGCGGTGTTGGTGTGTTGCGCCACGCTGGCCGCAACAACACCGACGGCGAGCAATAAGCCGCCGAACAATTTAACAAACATAGATAACTCACTTTCCTGAAATGAATGAGATGGTTGAGCGCGGTGCTCAACGTGATTCAAAACGCAAAACACTAATTAGCGTAGCGTTCGAATCAAATAATCCAGGAACAGTGCAGAACACGATGCGGCACCGGCGGCGGCAGGTTCGCGGATGCGGTGACCGCGATGTAAATGCTGCTCGATGCGACCGCAAAGAGTGGCGCGGAAGAGGTTAACGCGATGGGCTGAGGTGACTCGGAAATGCGCTGTTCATTGCCGATGGCGGTGCGATCGGCAGGGCGGAGGTTGCAGTTGCAAGTGCGCGATTGCAAGCGAGCGCAGCCATCGGTCGCGTTCGAAGCCACGGCTCGATGCGTGGCATGCCGCTGGCAGCAAGGACGCAAAGGTTGCGTACCTAAGGTTGCCATGGGACACGATGCAGCGCTGCTTATAAGCGTGCCGCAGCAAAGGCAGTGGGCCGGCGGCGGAAGAATGAGCCCGATGGCCGCGAAATACGCGAGCGCGCACCGAACCGTGGCCGAAGAATGAACCGCAACTCCCATCATGCCTGAATTGTCGCATTGCGCCCGAGAGCGTCAAGGTGAACCGGCAGGACGGTAAGGAGCAGAATTCGCTGCGTTTGCGGCTGGGGACAGGCGTAATTCAATGCGGAAAATGACGATATTTCGGAAATTTGAGAAATCTACAGAAAGTCGTGTCAGTAAAATCGGTGCTCCCGCTAATTGATTATAGCAAGCTGATTGGCTCAAGAGGGATTTGGGATGAATGCCGGCGCGGGAGAAACGTTTTTTGTCACGCGCGCTTCGATTTTCGAGCGGATTCGAGCGAAGGAACCGGCCCAGCGCGAGCTTGCCTGGTGCGATTTTCGGGCGAAATACGCGCCGATTGTCGCCGGCTTTTGCAAGGCGATGGGCGCGAGCGGACAGGATATTGACGACATCGTGCAAGATGTGATGCTGGGCTTTTTAGGCGTCAGTGAAGAGTTTCGGTACTCGCCGGTGCGCGGGCGATTTCGCGGCTTTCTGAAAGTGTGCACGGTGCGAGCGGTCCAACGGCGGCCCGGGAAGAATCTTCGGCATCGGGGCAAGCCGTTGGAGGAAATACCGGCCGATGATCTGGCGATCGATCACGTGTGGAACGACGTTTGGGAGCAGGAACTGTTGGCCCGCGCCCTCGACCAACTCCGACGGGAACTCGGCGGCACCACCGCATTTCAGGCCTTCGAACAGTATGTATTGCTCGATCGGCCAGCGGAGGCGGTGGCGAACGAGTTCGGCACCAGCGTGAACAACGTGCACCAGGCGAAGACACGCATGACGAGGCAGCTTCGCGAGACCTTGCAAAAACTTCGCGAGATGGAAGACTAGGGAGCACTTTCGGATCAGCGACTTTGCTCCGGCGGATTGGGATGGATCGTCAGGCGTGCGTCGTTTTCGATTTCGTGTGGATTCGATGATATTACGTGCCGGGTGAAGAAGTCTTCATGTCAGCTCAACGCGAAGAACCCGCCGAATCGGTTAACGACGCGACTGAAGCCGCGACGAAACAATATGATGCCGCGGTCGTTGCCCGAGCTCGCGCGGTGCTCTATGAGCCGCCGGAAGTGATCGGTCCCTACCGAATTTTCGAGCGGATCGGCGGCGGCGGGATGGGGGACGTGTATCGCGCCGAACAGCGTGAAGGCGTGCGCCGTCCCGTCGCGATCAAGCTCATTCGCCCGGGCTTCGATACGCGGCAGGTGGTGACGCGATTCGAAGCCGAGCGGCAATCGCTGGCGATGATGCACCACCCGCACATCGCTCAAGTGTACGCGGCCGGCAACGACGAAACGGGACGGCCGTACTTTGTGATGGAGTACGTGCCGGGGAACCCGGTCACACAATTTGCGGATGAGACAAGCTGACGGTGCGGCAACGTCTGGAGCTCTTTCTACAAATCTGCAGCGCCATCACGCACGCTCACACGAAGCTGATCATTCATCGTGATATCAAGTCGAGTAACGTGCTTGCGTATTTTGACGACGAAAAGCAACCCATGGTGAAAGTAAACGACTTCGGTGTCGCGAAGGCGCTCTCGGGGAATTCGCTCAGCGATGCAACGCTGTACACCGCGCATGGCGAAGTGCTCGGGACCTACGACTCGATGAGTCCCGAACAGGCGGCGGGTTCAAGCGACATCGATACGCGGACCGACGTGTATTCGCTCGGCGTGTTGCTGTACGAACTGCTCGCGGGGGCGAAGCCGTTTGACTATGCACGCGTCGCGGACCATGAAATCCGGCGAATTATCCGCGAGGTAGAGCCGCCGCCGCCGAGCACACGGCTGTCGTCGCTCGGCGAAGCGGGCTCGCAAATCGCCGCGGCCAGACGGTCGCAGCTCGACACTCTTACGAAGGAACTCGGCGGGGAATTGGAGTGGATCTCGCTGATGGCGATGCGGAAGGCACGCGATCGACGGTATAAAAGCCCGGCGGCCCTGGCGGCGGATGTCGAACGGTACATCGCAGGGGAGCCGTTAGAGGCTGGTCCGGAGTCGCTTGGCTATCGAGTAAGAAAATTCACCGCCAAGCATCGGATTCCAATCGTTGTGGGCATGGTTGTAGCCGTATCCCTGGCGTTAGGGCTCCTCGGCACAGCGACACAAATGGTGCGCGCGAAGCGTGCGGAAAATGATGCAAATAAGCAGCGAGATCAACTCAAAACTCAAAACGATAGGGCCGCCGATATTCTGAAAGGCGTTGTGTTTAACGATGTTCCAAAAGGTCAAATAGAAACTAAGGCCGTAAAGCACTTTTCTGGTCCAGACGACGTTCATAACCCAGAGAATGAAGAAGGCTGGACGTTCATAATCAAGCGAGACCATGACGGAAAGGATGATTTTCGTGTCTACCGAGGGTGGGGAATTGATATCAAGAGTGACGCAGATTTTCAATCGCTCAATACTCCCGTAGATTCATCGGCCGCTTTGGGTGCACTCGCGTACTCGGTGGACCGGGCGATGCAGGATCTTCGTCACGAAAAGGAAAACGCCGAGATCGAAGCATACATTGCGGACCTGAGCGCAGCCCAGTCTGCGCTGGCCAGCGATCACTACGCTGAAGCGCGAGAACGGCTCGAAGCATGCCCAGAATCGCGCCGTGGTTGGGAATGGAATTTTCTTCACGAACAAACGGCGGGCGTCGTTCGTATAGTCCCGGCCGGCTACGAAATTATGGAGTTCACGCGGGACGGTAAACGGATGGTCGTCAACGAGGGCGGCGGGATAGTGCGATGGTGGGATTTGGAAGGCAAACCAATCGGCGAAAAGATGAAAGCTGGCGAGGGACTCATCTGGACACAGCTGATTACAGATGGAGCGCAATTGATTACTGCTTCTCAAGACGGCAACATTGGATTTTGGGACTCATCGGGCTATCCGCTGCGTCCCTTATTCAGAACAAGCGAAGAGTGGCAGTGCGGATGGTACGCGGATGGTTTCTAGCGGCACCGTCGGCGTTTGGGAACCTCGCGAGCCACGGCGGCTTGCAGCGCCAATTAAGACAGGTTATTTGAACACCGATGCCGAGTTCAGCGAAGATGACAAGCGCATTGAGACGCGGGACTGGGGAGGGAGAGTAGCGCCTGCATGCCGACTGTGGAACGCAAACCTTCACCCCTTAAGTGTGCCGATCGCACAAGCGGAAACTTCTAATGACCAGTTTGATAATAAAGTGAAGTTTTCTCCTGACGGGTCGAGAGCACTGCGACCAAATGATGGTGATGTGGAACTGCTCGATCTAAAAGGAGAGCGAATTGCGAAGCTCGCCGATGATAAGAACAAAAAATGGGTTTCATCCAGATTCAGTCCGAACGGAAAGTTTGTGCTTACAAAGACGAACGAGGCTGGGTACTTGTGGGATGCCAATGGAAGGCTAGTGGGCCACCCGATGAAATCATTGGGGGGCGCGGACCATTTCAAGTTCAGCGACGGCGGGAGACAACTACGCTCCATCGATCGTGCGACCGGCAATATT
>DATBAY010000530.1:0-5103 GCA_036271295.1 Lacipirellulaceae bacterium
ATGCTGCCAAATGCCGGGGAAATCCATGAACCGCATATCGATTGCTTTGATATCGCGCTCGCGGCACATCGCCAGAACGGTTTGAGGAGTCATGGCCATGATCCGGTGTCTCCGACGCTTGGTGAAGAAGGGGGGACGAACCGCCCATGATAGCGAATCGAATTCGCGATGGAAACGACCAGCCCTAGAACTGGGCGCGCAAAAAAACCCCCGGCCAATTGGCCGGGGGCTAAATAGTTTCTGCGAACGTCGAGTTGAGCTTACAAGCTGGTTGACTGCAGCTCGCGTTCCGACTTTGGCGCCATGAGCCGCATTTGAACGATGCGGTCATCCGCTTTGGCCTGAACGCCGTTGACGACCGTACCGATGATGCGAACACCCACGCCGCGGAGCAGCTCGGCGGCCTGATGAATCTTCGGCATCTGGCTTTGATCGCGGCGAACCGACAGGATCGCGCCATCGCTGTACTGGCCAAAGATGAGCGCGTCTGACATGCCGAGGATCGGAGCCCCATCGATAACGATGAAGTCGTACTCGGCCCGCAGCTTATCGAACACAGGCTGCATCTGCTCGGTCGCCAAGGCGTGAATCGCGTCGATATCGCAGTATCCGGCCGTGAGCAACCACAGGCCTTCGGCATGCGTCGGGCGAATCACGTCGGCAACGTCTACTTCGGCTCGCAGCACTTCGCATAGGCCGTCTTCCAATGGCACATCGAACAATGCGTGCAGGGCAGGGCGACGCAAGTCGCCGTCGACCAGCAGCGTCCGCCGACCGGCACGAGCCAGGCTTGCAGCCAACTGGCTGGAAACCGTGGTGCGGCCTTCCATCGTTGCGGCACTGGTTACTAGCACCACCTGACGACGCTTCGAGCTCGAGTCGTGCATCAGAATCGTTCGCACGCCGTCGATCGATTCCGTGAGCTGCGCGACCACCGGGTGCATCGGATCGAGCGCTTTCTTGGAGGATAAGCCCGGCAGAAGTCCAACGACCCGAATGCCGAGGCCTTCATCCATCTCATCGGGCCCATTCAACCGGCGATTGCGGAATTCCAGGTAAGCGATGCCCAAGCAAGTCATCGAGAAGCCGGCCATGGCGCCCAGCACAGCGATCGAATAGTGCTGCAGGGTGTTGATGTTCTTGGTGGGAACGGCCGCCTGGACCTGCCGAATTTGATCCGGAGCGTTGGCATCGATGTCGAGGCTTTCGAGCTTGATGCTCATGTCCTTCGCAACCGACTGCAATTGCTTCAAATCTTCTTCTTTGCTTTCCATATCGGACGACCGTTCGATCCGCTTCTTCAGATCGGCCATCTTCGTGTCGAGCGTCTTCGACATGGCGCCGAGCTGGCCCTGGAGCGAACCAAACGTTGTCTTATACCGCTTCATCAATTGCTGCAGCGGCACGTTTGGCTTCACAGCCACATCGTGCTGCATCTTCTTTTTCTGGTCGGCGCGGTACTCTGCGAGCTTTTTATTCAAGCTGTCGATTTGCCGGGCGTTGGTCTGATTCATTCGAGCGCTCGTGCCGCCCTTTTGGCTACCGTCCGACGAAGACGACTGGTCCATCTGCATCAGGCCAATCTTTTCCTTCATCATCAAGTAAACCGGATCTTTATCGATCACGTCGTCAATCTGCGCTTCGAGAACCCCTGGATCCTCCAAGTCGTTCTTCATAATCATGAAGTCGGTTTGGGTTTGATACAGCTGCGCAGTGAGATCTTCCTTCTTTCGTTGGGTTTCAGAAATGTCACGCAGCAGCAATTCGGTTTCCGGGTCGCCTCGGCTGGAATCTTGCGGATGGCCCGCTTCGCGAGCGATATCGAGATACTCATCCAGCTTTCGCTTGATTTCGCCGTTGAGGCTATCAATGCTGCGGCTTAGCATGTCTCGCACGACGAGCCGTCGCTGCCGCGCCTGGTCGACCACTTCGTCCTTGTATGCTTTAGCCACCGCATCGACGAGCTGCACTTGATCTTCGGTGAGCTCATCGCCGGATAGCGAAATGCTGAGCAGCTTACCGTTTTGTGGATAATCGCAAGCCAGGTTTTCTTGCAGCCAAACGACGGGATCGGATCGACCCGCGAGCGCACTTAAGGCCGCCACGCTGGGTGGCCGAATGGCGGCCGTGAGCACGAAATTACTTTTCAAGAGCGCGAGCTGCGTCTTCTTTAAGATTTCGTAGTTTTGATCACTTTCGTGGCTAATGTCGAAAATCGTTTGGCGCTTGTCTTCGACTTCGAACAACGCGGTGGCAGAGGACGATTCGGGGAAGATGAACCACAGCGCGATTGCCGCCAAACCACCCATCACTACGCCCATGCACAACGCGAGCAACCACCGGCGGCGCAGCGCGTGCATGAAGGTATTCGCATCCATGCTGCCCCGCAGCACGTGATGGACGCCCGCCGTGGGCATGCCCGGAATGGCCAGCGGCGCGGGGTGGGCGCCGTTGTTTTGAACCGCCAAGGCATCGCTCGGATGGGGCTGGCCGGCGACCAGCGCGTGATGCTCATCGGGAGCATGAGAAGAGTCGTCGCGAAACGTCATGGGAGGATCTCAAATGGTCCTGGTGATTCGGCGAAGGCCGAGAACTCGAATAGGAGCAAACGTGAAGAGGTGCGTTCCGCTAGCACTCGCAACTCACACGCCAACTGTTCCCAATTAACCTCGTAAGCTTGAAATCGCGGGATTTTCAACAACTTGTGACTCGCCGTCGCCCGGACGTATCCAAAAGACAGTGGCCTTTTTTCAACATCCGGCGACTTTTTTCAACAATCCAAATCCGACCTAACGAACTGGTACGGTTCCAACGCCACGCACGCCGCCCACGGGTCGCAACTGCACCATATCCACGGGCACCGTGATTCGTTCCAAGATTTGCAATTCCAGCCACAGCAGCGCAAGCGCCAGCGGCATCATGATTACGAGGCCTGCGTAGTCGTGGCAGATTTTTTGGACTGCGATGTTGTCGGGTCCGGCCGCCATGTACAGCAGGCCGGTGACAGTGATACGCACGATATTAACGATCAGTGCGATGGGAATAGCACTGAGGAGGATGACGAACTTGTCCCACCAGGGGCGTTCGATCACAAACACCATCGCGACGGCCAGCGCGCCAAAAATGGTAGCCATCCGCAAACCGCTGCAAGCATCCGCCACCGTCAGCGGCGTTGACATCCCGGGAATGCTGATCAAATTGCCTTGGCGAAATGCGGATACTCCGAGCGTCTGCAGCACGACCGTGCTGGAAATGGTCGCTAGCCGCTGCAATCGGCCAAGCACGCCCACTTCAAGGGCGGTCGGCAGCGGAAACATGAAGACCAAAAATGCCAGGGCCGGCCAGGCCCAGCGGATGGTTCGGAATCCGCCCACAATCATGAAAGCACCAAAGATGGCCGGGATAAATGAAATCCGGTCGATCGGATTAAATGCGTACTTGGCTGCGAAGAGTCGCGCGGTAAGCCCGATCGCGAGCAGTAAAACACCAAGCCAGCGTTCCAGAGAGGGTACTGGCGTAAACGGCTCCCAGCGCAGCCACAACAGCGCCAAAGCGAATAGCGGCACGATCCAGCCATGCGAATAAAGACCTTCGCTCCAAGCCGCGCTCGTGAGCGAAAACATATCCCAGTACGCCGCCACCAATAGCGCGGTCAGACCAGCTAATTGAATAAGCGGCGTCCGTTGCGATGGGTCACTCCAACCCACGGGCGCCGCGGCGAGCGTCGCCGATCGAACGGGCGCTCCCGGTGCTCGCAAACCATCGGTGCGAGTCGCTGACGATGCGGGCCGGGAAGGCCCCTTGGATGATGGCGATGGCGGGGTCTGACTCATCGATGAAATACCTCAAGGCCTGCTGCAATTTGAGAATTCTGTAACGCCAAAAACGCTCTCGTAATGATGGGAATGCTCGATAAACGCATTATTGCGGAATTCGCGATGCGCGTCGCGAGAATTGCCGCAACCGGGGGCCATCCCGCCGATGCCGTTCATGGACTCTATGTTCCTAAGGGATTAACGAACGGCCGCCTGCCGTAACGAACCCCGGAGAAAAGTGCGATGGCCACCGCGTAACGCGTTCCCTGTAGCCACCGTGTCGATCGAGGCACGGCGTCAGATTGACCCGGTGCTTTCGATTGCCATTGAGTCGCCGCCCCACAAGTTCAAAACGACGGCCTCTAAGAATCGAGAATACGCGCCTCGCCAAAATCTGTCAAACCGCCGCGCCGAAACGCAACTCTTGAAATGCCTTGTAGTTCCGCAGCGCCAGCCACCCCAATGCCGCCAATTAACCCAAGCGGAAGAACCGTTACCAATTTCTTCCGAAATGGTTCCGCTCGCAACTTGAATGCAGATCGGATCGCTGACGCAGATCGTAACCGTGATTGCTTGCTGCTACGCACCCAGACGCGAATTGGTTCGCGCTGCCGAGGAAGGTGCTGTCAGGACTTTCACACTTAGTTGGCATGACAGCGGCTGTGCATCTCTCGTAGCTTTCGCATTCTCTAGCAAGCGTGATGAATTTGGGAGATTTGGCCACTGTTTTCGGGCTCGGCTGAAAGTTGTTGGCGAAGTTTTCCGATTACAGAGACCGTGCCGGAAATTCCGGTTGCGCAGGCGGCCTCGCCCGCGCAGCTAGCTCAGATAGTTCCCGAGCTTTCTGGCACACACCGCGAGCCGCGAGAAAAGTCATGTTGCCGCGCATCCGTATAAACGCCCTGCGAGCGATCTGTTGGCCTGTGGTAATGCTGATTTCCACCGGCGGGTGCACGGCATTCTTAGAACCGCGGGAACCGTATCCAATCACCCCGCCCGAGCCGGCGCCGACCAGCCCTGTGCCGCGCGAATTGGACATGGTCTCGTTGCCGCCGTACACAATTGCGCCGCCAGACATCTTGTTTATCCAAGCGGTGAAGATTGTCCCGAAGCCGCCTCATAAACTCGAACCGTTCGATGCCATTTTAATTCGCGTGGCAAATGCCTTTTCCGATCAACCGATTGCCGATGCATTTTTCATCGATCCTGAAGGCACCGTGGATCTTGGCCCGACGTACGGCCGTGTGAAAGTGGTCGGCCTGACCGTCGACGAAGCACAGTCCGAAAT
>DATBAY010000531.1:0-2890 GCA_036271295.1 Lacipirellulaceae bacterium
GTCGGCAAGCTCGCCCAAATTCTTTTCGCAGCCCTGATGCTCGTGGGCTATTGGTTGGTTGTGCGCTTCGTTCCCTTGGGTGGATACGTCGCAGGTTCGCTCGACCCCCACGCCAACGCCGCGTTGGCCGTCGACCAATTCGTCCTCGGCCCATTCATCGACGGCACCAACCCGCCTTACACCTGGGTTCTCAGCGGAATGACGTTCACGGTCTCCGTATTCATGGGAGTCTTCGCCTCTTATGTGCTGCGTTCGCGTCTCAACCCGGGGGGCAGGGTAGCGGCCCTTCTTATCGTTGGCGTCACCTGCCTCGCCGCCGGTTGGGCCTGGGGCGAGTTTGGCGGCTTTCCCATCATCAAGCACATCTGGACAAGCTCGATGACCCTCTGGGCTGGCGGATGGTGCTACCTGCTGCTCGCACTCTTCTATCTGGTGATCGACGTCCTCGGTTTTCGTCGTTGGGCTTTCCCGTTCGTCGTCATCGGATCCAACGCGCTTCTCATTTACGTCCTTTGGGATCTAAAATCGCTCAACCCTTTCCCAATGATGTCCAAAGCCCTCGTCGGCGGTCTCGCCGCCCACTGCGGTTCGGTTAGCCCGTTCGTTCTCGCGTTTACCGCCGTTGCACTCTGGTGGCTGATCCTTTTCTACCTCTACCGCCAAAAGATTTTCATCCGCATCTGATTCGGCAAGCGGACGGATTCCGCGGTTTTCGTCGTCGGGGGTGGTCAAACCGTCGACAAGGCCCGATGATGGCGATCCCCTCATTAAATCCAGTGATTCCGTTATAAGGAGCAAAATGATGAAGCGCAAAGCGTCAGCAGTATGGAAGGGCGGTCTCAAAGACGGCAAAGGCACGATTTCATCCGACAGCGGCGTTCTGGAAAACACCCAGTACTCGTTCAGCACCCGCTTCGAAGAAGGCAAGGGCACCAACCCCGAAGAATTGATCGCCGCCGCCCACGCCGGCTGCTTCTCGATGGCCCTCTCCGGTCAACTCGGCAACGCCGGCATGACGGCCGAAGAGATCAACACAACCGCCACGATCACGCTCGAAAAAACCGACGCCGGTTTCACCGTCACCGAGTCTCACCTGGAAGTCACCGCCAAAATCCCCGGCGCCGACCCCAAAGCTTTCGAAACCGCCGCCAACAACGCCAAAGCTGGGTGCCCGATTTCGCGGCTCCTCAATACAAAAGTCACGATGGACGCAAAGCTTGTTTAACGCCAGCTCGGTTCGTCAACCACACACTTAGCCAGCCCCCGGTCATGGATCCGCCGCGGCGGGATCTGCCGGGGGTTTTTGCTGCGCCCTCACTTTTCTTCCACGCCAAACAACACTCGTCCAACCCACCCTCCTCGAAACACGCCACCCGGATCAATGTCTCGGCAAACGTCTCGAAACGTCGCCAACTCCGGATACAGCGCCACCGCTTCCTCCGCCGAAATGGGGCACACCTTCCCCCAGTGAGGCCGCGCTCCATATAAATGCCCCATCAGCCGGCTAACCACGCGCGAAAAGGCCATGAACCCGGCCCGATCGCCCCGCCGTTCATAGCTGATCAAGCTAATCGCGTAACTCGGCTCAGCTTTCCCGCTCGACATCGAAATGAGCGTATCGTCCGGCAACACGCGCCGAATGCAAATCGGATAGTGATGCGTATACGTGCCACAATTCGCATCGACTTCGTCCAATAAACCGAGTTGCCCCAGCGTGTCTCGCAGCGCGCCGTCCAGTGCCCCGCGATCCCCATCGAAGTGTTTTATCAGGCGCGTTAGCTGTTCGAGGCTCTCCTTTAGCCGCGAACGAACCACGAACATTTCGCACTCAATGTGCTGGAACAATTCATGGTTCATCACCAACTGCCGGTTTGCATCATCGACAACGCGCCAGTTCGGAATCACCATCCACGGTGTAATCCACCGCAGGCACAACTTCGCCGCGCTATTGCTCCGCAAAACTCGAACCACGAATCGCGTCAGCAGATGCAACCCTAAATCGAACTGCAAAAACACGTACAGTCGATAGAGCCACGCCGTTGCACTCCGCCGCTCGGCCGTCTCGCGCCGATGCTGCGCAAAAAACTGCCACCACCATGGCATCAGGAAGTATTGCTGCAGTGGATAGGCCTCTTCACGTGCCAACACAGGTTCCAAATCCGCGTAGCGCCGAAAATGCTCTTCCACCCGGTAATTCGGTCGTGCCCAAAACCCAACCGCGATGATCACGCCCAGCCCTCCCACACAACACCGCGCCGCGCGCAGCGTATCGCCGCCCTGGACTGCGCGTATCACCGGTGTCCCCGACGAATCATAGGTCGCCACGCGAACTTCCTCGATGAAGTTCGACATCGACTCCCGCCCCGATCCATGCGTGCCGGTCGAAATTGCTCCCGCGATCGATTGTTCGTTAATGAGCCCCAGCGACGGCAATGCCGCTCCCGCATTTCCCAACACACGCTGCAATGTCTTGATTTGGCATCCGCCGCCCGCCGTCACCCATGTCCGCCCATCGCGTTGTTCGAGCGACACATCGTTCAGTCCTCGCAGGTCGATCACTACGTCATTCCCAACCGCCGCCTCGCTCCAAGAATGCAATCGCCCGACCACGCGAATTCGTCGCCCGCGACAACGATCTATAACCTCCAGCAGTTCCGCTTCATCACGCGGCCGATACACCACGTTCGGCTGAAACCACAGATTGCCGCCAAAATTTGAAAACGTACCGGAACTCATGTCGCCGTCGAGCATTCGCCGTTGGTCTATTCAATCCACAGGGTATCATAGGGCGGACTCGATCGTTTCAACCACCGGCGCCCAAAAATGCAAACGGCGGGCAGACAAGTGAAAAAGCTTTCGTTTCGGTTGTGCGCGCTCACGTGCGTTGCCG
>DATBAY010000532.1:0-26911 GCA_036271295.1 Lacipirellulaceae bacterium
TTCCCGACGGGCACCCTGCGCAGGGCGCAATGCTCATGAATTTCGCCGCCAACATGCTTGGGCTAGATAACGCGGCGACCCCCATGGGCCTCAAGGCGATGGAGGATTTGCAAACGCTCAATCCTGTGAAAGACACGGCCACTAATTCGATGGCCTTATTCCTGGCAATTAATTGCGGCAGTGTGACACTCATTCCGTTTACGATCATTGGCTATCGTTATGCGAGCGGAAGCAAGGATCCATCCGGGATCATTCTCGGAACTCTGTTGGCTTCGACCGCCAGTGTAATAGCGGGAATTACCGCCGCGCGGTGGCTGGCGCGCTCTGCGAAATACCACGTTGTCGTGAACGACGCCCCCCAAGACCCGAGAGCAGGCGACGAACGGGGGAACGGACCATGACATTCGCCGAACGTATGCAAGCGATCACCGCCTTTATGGAAGCGATCAGCCAGTGGGCAATCCCCGTCCTGATCTTGTTGATCATTCTGACAGCGGCCTACAAGCGCGTGCCCATGTACGAATCATTCGTCACGGGCGCGAAAGAAGGCTTCGGGGTCGCGGTAATGATCATTCCGTACCTCGTCGCCATCTTTTTCGCAATCAAGGTTTTCATTGCGAGCGGGATGTTCGACGACGTCAAGTATGGGCTGACGATCGCCATGAATTCAATCGGCTTGGGCGCATACACCGAGTCGCTGGATCTGCTTCCACTCGCAATGACGAAACCTCTGACGGGCAGCGGCGCGCGAGGGATCATGCTCGAGATCTTCCATCTCCACGGCCCCGATAGCTTCCTCGGCAAAACTGCGTCCATCATGATGGGTAGCAGCGAAACCACGTTCTACATTCTTACCGTGTATTTTGGCTCGGTGGGCGTTAAGAAAGTTCGGCACACGCTCCTCGCCTGTTTATGTGCCGATGCGGCGGGAATGGGAACGGCAGTGGTCTTGGGTTACTTGATGTATCACAAGTGATTACCGCCGGCAATCGAAATTCACGCTCCACGTAACTCCTCATGAACCAACCTCTCATGCTGCCGATAATCAAACCAAAGGCGCTCGGCAAGGGTGACGCAATCGGCGTTGTGGCGCCCGCGGGGCCGCTCAATCGAGAGCGGATCGACCGGGCCCTGGCTCGAGTTCACGATCGCGGCTTTCGAATTAAGACTTACGGCGATATTTATCGCACGCGCGGCTATCTCGCTGGTGGCGACGCGACGAGAGCGGCAGAGTTCATGGAGGCGTTCGCCGACCCCGAAACGGCGGCTGTTTGGTGCGCTCGCGGCGGCTACGGCGTGATGCGGATGCTGCACCGTATCGATTTCAACGTGATTCGAAATAACCCTAAAATCTTTGTGGGCTTCAGCGATATCACCGCACTCCACATCCCTATCCAGCGACGCACCGGGTTAATCACATTTCACGGCCCAAATCTGCAAGACGGCTTCGGCAAACTGGACGAGATGCCCGCTGCCAATCAAGCTGTTCTTTGGCGTCTGCTCCTTGCTGATCAACAATCGCCAGGTGGCTCTGGCTATTCGTATGACTTCTCCGCCGTAGCAGGCCTATCGCTGCAAACGATTCGTGGCGGCACGGCCGAGGGCGAATTGACCGGTGGCAATCTTGCCATGCTAAGCAGCACGATGGGCACGCCCGATGAAGTCGATACCACGGGTCGAATTCTGTTTATCGAAGACGTGAGCGAACGACTGTATCGAATTGATCGATACCTGACACAACTTAGGCTGGCTGGCAAATTCGAAGCGGTCGCCGGTGTTCTGCTGGGAAGCTTTTCCTACGACGAAGGCGACGACGCCGATATGCCCAGCGAAATCATGGCATTTTTAGAGGAATTCTTCGCCGGGATGAACGTGCCGGTGCTCGCCGGCTTTCCGGGGGGGCACGATCAGTACAACCTCACTTTGCCAATGGGCGGACGAATCAAGCTGGACGCCGATCGGCGCATCGTTAAATTGTTGGAGAACTGCGTCACAGTAGCCTGAATCACGCCTGGTTTTTCACACGATGGATGAGTTTGCCAAGCTGATTGACCAAGCTGCGGACTATTTCGGTTGGGCGCTCGTTCCAGTCATTCTGCTCTCGGCGCTCTATTTCACGGTTCGTCTCCGTTTTGTTCAATTTGTTCGATTCCGCGAGGCAGTTCGCGAAACCATTGCCAGTCGCCAGGCCGGTTCCAACGGCGCGCTTTCCCCTCTGCAAGCTTTTATGACGGCGATCGCCGCCACGGTTGGCACCGGCAACATCGTTGGGGTTGCGACGGCATTGATCTCGGGCGGTCCCGGCGCGCTCTTCTGGATTTGGTGCTACGGTCTGCTCGCGATGTCAACCAAATTTGCCGAGGCCGCACTGGGCATGCACTTCCGCGTTGCCCGCGGCGAGATGGTCCTATCGGGTCCGATGTATTACCTACGCGATGGTCTCAAAGCACCTTGGCTGGCAGGAGTTTTTGCGGTCCTCGGCGGCTGCGGTGTGTTGTTCACCACCCCGCTAACACAACCAAATTCGGTGGCGGTCGCGTTGGCGAGTCAGCTTCAAACCATTCACCTCTCCCTCGGCAAAATTCAACTCGGTGATAACACGATCGACGGGACACAACTCGCGATCGGGGTGGTTCTGGCGGTGTTAACCTGGCTCGTTATCGTGCGCGGTATCAAGTCAATCGGCCGAGCCGCCGAAAAGTTGTCGCCCGTAAAAGTCGGCTTTTACATGATCGGTGCGCTCATCGTGATCATTGCGAACATCGCCAAACTGCCCGGCGTCTTGGCGATGGTTTTTCACGACGCCTTTCTGCCGCACGCCGCCACGGGGGCTGCTGCCGGTCTGACGATCAAAGAAGCGCTCAGCTACGGCATCCGCCGCGGCGTTTATGCGAACGAGGCGGGGTACGGCACGGCGGCGGTTACATACGGAACGGCCAGAAGCCAACGACCCGATCAACAAGGCCTGGCAGCGATGATGGACGTCTTCATCATCACTTTCATCACCTGCACATTGAGTGGCTTCGCAATTTTGTTGACCGGCGAATGGGACACCGGCAGAGACGGCCCAGCCGCGATTCCAGCCGCCTTTAGTTCGGCCATGCCTGTACTTGGCGGCTGGATGGTCGCCATTTCGATTTTTCTCTTTGCCTACACGGTGCTGATAGGCTGGGAGTATTACGGCGAGCAGTTCTTCGAATACCTGTTTGGCCCGCGAATCGTGAAACCATTCCGCTGGATTTATTGCCTCCTGATCCCCTTTGGCGCCGTTATTCAAGTGAAAGCCGTGTGGGCTTGGGGCGATATTTTCAATGGGCTGCAGGTTTTCCCGAACATGATCGGATTAATTGGTTTGAGTGGCATCGCGGCAACCTACGCTCAACGTCGTTTTCGCGACACAGACGATTCTGATTGAAGTTGCAAATGCGGTCCCTTGCCTTACGTTGCCCGACCTGTTTAACCTGTTGGTATTAACACTGCCTCGCAGCGGATTATGTGCCTTGCAATACTAGCCTCGTGGAGATCCCTATGTATCGCACCTTGTTGTTCACATGCATCGCCTTGTTCATCACAAGCAGCCCGGCATCGGCCAAAGAACCGAAGGAACTATTCAACGGCAAGGATCTGACAGGTTGGGACGGCGATTCGCGCGTCTGGAGTGTGGAGGACGGCGCGATCGTCGGCCACACCAAGGATGTGCCACTGAAAAACAACACCTTCCTTATCTGGAAAGGCGGCGACGTCAAAGATTTCAAGCTCACTCTTAAATTCAAACTCGAAGGCGGTAACAGTGGCATCCAGTACCGCAGCAAAGTCATCGATCCCGAGCAGTGGATTGTTGGTGGCTACCAGGCCGACATGGATGGAGACAATAAATACACCGGCATCCTTTATGAAGAGCGGGGACGCGGCATTCTCGCCAAGCGCGGCGAAAAGCTCACGATCGGCAACGACGGCAAGAAAACAGAGGAGTCCTTCGGCGACGCCGACGAGCTGGCGAAAAGCATTCATAAAGACGATTGGAACGAGTATGTTGTGGAGGCACGCGGCTTCCATTTCAAGCACTCGATCAACGGCAAGCTAATGAGCGAAACCATCGATCACGAGAAGGAACACCGTGCCGATTCGGGAGTGCTCGCACTACAAGTTCACGCGAACCTGCCGGCGCCGATGACCGTCCATTTCCGCGACATCAAGCTTGAAGAACTCGAGCCGCGGGCTGCGAAGGAAAAGTCGAAGGCGGACAAGAAGTAATGCCGCAACGAACTCATGTGCTAATCGGGTCGCACGATCTCAAGCCGCTGGACCCAATAGAATTCCGCGGCAATCGCCATGGTTCGGATGTCTGGCAAGTGCGAATGCGCACACTGCACGGCGGACGATCTGAAGGCGTGCAGGTCATCGAAATCGAAAATGGCGCCATCTCGATCGATGTGCTGCCAACTCGCGGCATGGGCATCTGGCGCGTGCGGCGCGGCGACGCCACACTGGGTTGGAAGGCGCCTGCGTGCCAGCCCGTCCATCCCTGCTTGGTGCCGCTTATGGAGCCGGCGGGGCTTGGTTGGCTCGATGGCTTCAATGAATTGCTTTGCCGATGCGGTCTGGAAAGCAACGGTCCGCCGGAATTCGATGACGCCGGCCGCCTGTTGCGGCCACTTCATGGTCGAATCGCAAACACACCTGCGCATCGAGTAGAACTGCTCATCGACGAAGACCTCGGCCGTCTCACGGTGCGTGGCATCGTCGACGAGTCGCGGTTTCACTTCCAGACGCTGCGCTTAACGAGTTCGATTTCAACTTCGATCGGCTCGAGCGAGTTTACCTGGGCGGACGAAGCCGAAAACATCGGCGGCCGCGATGCCACGATGCAAATGTTGTATCACTTCAACATTGGCCAACCGCTGTTGAGAGCTGGTTCGCAAATTACTGCTCCAATTGGCACGGTTGCGCCACATACGAAGGTCGCCGCCGAGTCTGGCATCGCAACGTGGAACAAAATGCCGCCGTCGCAACCCGGCTCGTCCGAACAAGTGTTCGTTCTCAACCTGGCCGCCGATAAATCCGATAACACCGGTGTGCTAGTTAGCAATCTATCGAACGACGAGGCGGTCAGCCTTCGTTTCAATAAGGCGTCGCTGCCCTGCTTCACGGTGTGGCGTAACCCTCCCGCCGAAACAGATGGCTATGTGCTCGGCATCGAGCCGGCGACGAACTATCCGAACCCACGCTCTTTCGAAATGCGGCACGGCCGCGTCGTCGAGCTCAAGCCCGGCGAACGTTGGCAGGCTGAAGTCACCGCCAAGTGGCTTTCAGATGCATCGGCAATCGCGCAAGAAAGAGCGGCGATCGAAGCCATTCAAGGCGCACGTAAACCAGAGTTGGTTGCCGCGCCTCGCACCGACTGGTCGGCTAGCGCGGGTTGATCAAGCTCGACCGACCTCGACCCACTTGCCCGATTTCGCGCTGGCCAGCACCGCGTCGCACACCTTTTGCGTTTCTAGCGCTTCGCGGAACGTCGGCGAGGTCGGTTTGTTCTTAGCTAAGCCATCCAAGAAATCAGCCACTTGGTGGACAAATGAGTGCTCATACCCGATTTGCAGCCCTGGCACCCACCAGTGGTCCATGTACGGCATATCGCCATCCGTCACGTGGACCGATCGCCAACCACGGACGATTGAATCGTCGCGGTGATCGAAATAGCTCAAGCGGTGCAAATCGTGCAGATCCCACGCGATCGACGCGTCTGCGCCGTTAATCTCGAACGTGTAGAGCGCTTTGTGACCGCGGGCGTAGCGCGTCGATTCGAAAACTGCGAGCGAACCGTTCGCAAATCGGCATAGGAAAGCACAAGCGTCATCGATCTCGACTGGCTCGACCTCGCCCGACTCTGTGTGCTTCCGCTCTTTGATGAAAGTTTCCGTCATCGCGGTGACGGTCTTGATCGGACCATTCAGCCACAACGCGGTGTCGATGCAGTGCGCGAGCAAATCGCCCGTCACTCCGCTGCCAGCGGCTTTGGCATCAATGCGCCACAGCCCCGCCCCGCCCTGCGGCAAATCCTCGGAGATCGTCCAATCCTGCAAAAAGTTGGCTCGATAGTGAAAAATCCGGCCCAGTCGGCCCTCGTCGATGAGTTGTTTCGCCAGTGTTACCGCCGGTACCCGGCGATAGTTGTACCACACCGTATTGGCGACGCCGGCCTTCTCAACCGCATCGACCATTTCCTCACCTTCTGCGGTATCCATCGAAAGAGGCTTCTCGCACAGAATCATCTTGCCCGCTTTGGCCGCCGCGATCGCGATATCGTGGTGCAGATTATTCGGCACGCAGATATCGACCGCATCGATATCCTTCCGCTCGATAAGTTTCCGCCAGTCCGTCTCCACGAACGCATAGCCCCAAGTATCGGCGAACTTTTGCGCCTTCGATTGATCGCGAGCACACACGGCTTGCAGCATCGGCTCGTACTCGAGGTCGAAAAAGTTGTTAACGCGGTTGTAAGCGTTCGAATGAGCCCGGCCCATGAAGCCGTAGCCGATCATACCGATACGAAGTGGTTTGCGTTTTGACATGTGTTACTCAAAGAAAAATACTAATTAACCAAGAGCCACGGAGGGCACAGAGAAGAGAAGGCGGAGAAATCAAGTTGATCGTACACATGGAGCGAGAAGCTCTACTCGAAAACAGCAAATTCGCAGTCCAAAATCAACTTCCTCTACTCCGTGCCCTCCGCGTCTCCGTGGTTATTCTTCCCAACCGTGCGCCGCACGCACAGCGACCATCATCGCGAGAATATCATTCCACGTGCGGGGGTTCTTGAGCGTTTCGTTCGGGAACATGCACCCGTCCCAACAAATGTGTTGGAACTTCTTGTTCGGCTGGCCCTTCTCATCGCGCAGCCAGTATCCAGCGTATTTGACAATGTCGAGTTTGCCATCCCGCGCATTCGGCAAACAATGCCGCCCCGTTTTATCGTGCGATCCCGAGCCAAACACCTCGCCGTTGTTCTGTGCCACGTGGAAATCGATCGTCCATGGCCGCAAAGCGTCGGTTAGCTTTCTGTACCCGGCCTCGAAAGCGGCCTGATCATCCCACCGGAAATTCGCCGGCACGAGGCGATCTTCCGGCGCATTGTGTCCCATCATGAACAGCAGCGTGTGGGCCATATCGGCCTGAAAGCCCAGCGTCTTCGGCCGATTGACGGCCTCGAGCAACTCGACCATGCGACACGCGCTATGCATGCCGCCCCAGCAGATTTCGCCCTCCGCCGCCAAGCGTTCTCCAAATTCTTCCGCAATGTCGCACGCCATGCGAAACGTATCGGCAATTCGCTGCGTGTTGGCTTTCGGGTTCGAGGACCATTCAGTCGGCGAGCACGCCGAATCGATCCGCACCACGCCATAGGGCCGAATGCCAATTTGTTTCAGCGTTCGCGCGATTCGGCATCCTTTGCGAACCTGTGTTAGAAAATGCTCGCGGGCAGCGTCGTCGCCCATCGCCGATCCGCCGCCCGTCGGCGGCCACACCGGCGCAACGACCGAACCCACCACTAAGCCGTGGGATCGCACTTTTCTTGCGAGTTCCTCTAACTGCTTATCCGTCGAATCGATGTTCACATGCGGATCGAACAAAAACAGGTCGACGCCATCGAACCGCTGGCCTTTCACCTCGGCAGCCGCGGTCAGCTCCAGCATCGTATCGAGCTCGATCGGCGGCTCGCTTCCTTCGCCTTTGCCGACCACGCCCGGCCAGGCCGCGTTATGTAACTTTGGTCCGTTATATCGCTGTTCAGCCATTGCTTGCATTCCTTGAACCGACGCCGTCGTACACCGCTATGTCACTAAGTTCGCATCGCGGGCGAGCAACCAGCGGCCGTCCGTTTGCTTTTGGAAAATTGTAAGCGTCCAGCCCGAGCGCTTCATAGGCGAGCCCCCGGGCGGTGTCACGGAAATTTGAATGTAATTTCGCAGATAGGCCCAGTCGCCGAGCACGCGAAGTTCGCGAATGTCGCTGGTACCGTTCAGCTCGACGCCCGTCATCGCGCTTAAACTTGCGGCAAATGCTTCCTTCCCGAATGGTTCTCGGCCAGGGACCATGAAGACGACATCATCGGTCATCAGTCTCAGTACGGTTTGCAAATCGCCTGATTTGCTAGCCGTCATCCAGGTCGCGACCACCTCGCGAATCGCTTGTTGATCGCTACTCATTGCGGATGGGCATCTCGGCGCAGTTTCTCAACCTAAATGGCGACGCTCACTTACCGCCGATTTTTGGCAGATTCGCGTGCACGTCTGGCCCAAAGTATCGCAAGCCGACAAGCGGTTCGCTACCCGTGTTCTCAATTTTCACGCCTGCCCGGGCGGCTTCGTATGAGATGAAAACTTCGTCCTCCGTTTTCGCGCCGAAGCGAATCATCACCGGCGTTTGAATATCGAGTGAGCCCATCCGGCCACGCCCCTGCACAGTGATCCAACCACTCGCCCCAGGATCTTGCAGTGTGCAACTTGCACCTGGGTCGAGCGTGAGCTCCTTCGAGCTGAAGAGCTGCTGGCCGTCGACCGTGCCGTACACAATCCACTTATCGGTGTAGCCCTTCGCGCTGCGCTCCTTATCGACAATAGGCTCCAGATAATTGTGCTCTTTGAAATGAGTATCCACGTTCTTGTCCCAATCGAGCTGGCCGACGATGAAGTCGAGATCCTGGTGTTTGTCGGCGGGCATGTCCTTCACAAGAAGCGACCACGGCACCTCGCGGCCTTCGACCAGCGACTGATACATCCCGAACACATCCGATCCCCACTGTGGCTCGTAAGTGCACAGCGAACCGGGCGCGTGCAACACGCCTGGCGGAATCAACCACCCGGTGCCGCGCTTCAAGCGGAAGGCTCGCGACAAATCCAGAATGCCGTTATCGCCCTTACTCCAGTCTTCCAGGCACCTTCGGACCTGAGCCTTGGTCGTCCCCGGCTCCAACCCCATGAATGTGTACGCAAAGTTGTTGTCCACATTGTTGAGCTGCGGCGGGAAGTAATAACTCTCCGGCTTGCCCTCCTGCCCAACGAGCTTCGCATCTTCAAAGCCTTGGTGCATGTGATGAGGAATCGGCCCCATATTGTCGAAGAACTTCGAGTACACGGGCCAGCGATTAAATTTCTTGAACATCGCTTCGCCGATTAACTTAGCGCCAGCGTCCGCGATGGCGTCACGAAGCAAAAACTCTTCGCCATCAAACTCACAGAAGCTCAATCCTTCGTTCCAGACCCGGCCTTCATTGGCAGCTTCCGTTGTGCTCGCAAACCAGCGCTCGTCAATGCCGCCGCGATGTGCGCCGTACGCGTACCAATCGTCCGGATGCAGCTTGATGCGTTTGCCGGGATGCAAAAACGACCGTGGGACCCAGGTCGGCGTCAGCCGCAGCAGCCCCTTGCCAGCGTCCAGAGCGCGGCTCAACAAGCCAGAGACATTATCCGTTTTGGTGCGTTTACTCTGTGTTGCGGTCGACATATGAAGAATCTCGTGGGATCAATTGGCCTTTAACTAAGCTTCTACGTGATTTCGGAACTCGTCACGAGCGGTTGCCGCGATAGCGCAAATTCGGTCGCGTAGGAAAGCGGCTATTGCTGCGCTCGCGTTAACGCACGGGCTCGGTCAGCAAGCTTTCCAGTCGGTTCTGCTTTGAGCACTTTCTCAGCAGCGAGCTTGGCCGCCGTGGGGTCCTTATCCTTGATCTTCTCGGCGATAAAAATCGCGGTCTCGACGGCATGCTGGCGCAACTGCTTGTCCTCCATGTACGAGCTCGCCAATTGCACTGTTTCGGCCGAAGGGCAGCGCTTGAGAATGTCCAGCGTTAGCTGACGATCTTCCGCTCGCTTGGAGATTTCCATCCCCTCGCGAAACATGCCAAGTCGTTCCGCGTCCGGCATCTTTTGTTGCCTTGCGATCCGCAAGTAACCTCGCAACGCACGGCCTTGGAATTTATCTTGCGCCGGGCTTTTGGCGATCTCCAGCAAAAGGGGCGCCGCGTCGGCCGTCATCCATTGGCCGAGAACTTGCGTTCCCACATCGCGCAATTCCGGATCGTTCTCCCGAACTGCCACGGCGATGGTGGCCAGCGCCTTCGGCCCGCCCATGGCGCCTAGAATCCGCAGAAATCTCGCTTTAGATTCCGTCGAGGCACCGCCCATAGCTTCCGCCAGCTGTCCCGCCGTCGCTTCACGATCGGGCATCCGAACACACGCCGTTTGAAGTGCCTTTTCCGCACGGTCGCCGTCCTGCGTGTTCTGCGACGCCTTCACCTCTTTAATAAGCAGCGGCAAATCTTGCGGTTCGATAGTGGAACCTAGCGCCAAGAGCGCCGCATTGCGCGCAGATTCGTCGGAGCCGTGATAAATCTCGATCAGATCTTTCACTGCATCAATCCGTCGCTGGCCAATCACATGGATCAGAACATCGAGCGATTTCCCGTGCGTGCTTGACAAGCGATGCACGAGATCCGAATCTGCCTGAGTGCCGGGCATCTTGTCGAGCGCGGTCTTGGCGGCGGCCGCAAGCTCGGTATCGTCACCCGCCGCGATCTCCAGCAGTGCTGGAACCATCGCCCCCTGCCCAACGCGTCCAAACACTTCGATGGCCGCGAGCTTTATCGGCTTTTCGCCGTGCTGGGCCGCATCGACGACCGCCGCCGGCAGTTTATCCGTGGCGCGATCTCCTAACGCAGTGATGATCAAGGCTGCCCGTTCCGCGGGGGCATCTTTCAGTTCGGCGGCCAGCGCGTCCGTGACCTTTTGCCCCGCTAGTTCGCGCGAGACTTTCAGTCCCAAATTGAATCGCTTCCGGTCATGCGATTTGAGTTGCTCGACGAGCAGCGCGGCGCCGTCATTGCCTTTCGCGACGATCTCTCCTCGCGTTGCCTCGAGCAAATGCTGCTTCGATACGTCCGCAGTACGTACTCGGTTGTAAAGACTGGCCGCGTCATTCTTCTTTCCGCTGGCGTTCAATCGCTCTGCGCACAGAATATATCCCTCGGCCGCCGCATTTCGCGCGTCGCGATTACTACTGGCGAGCGACTCGCGCAAAGCGCTCGTTGCCTTGTCACCGCCGATCTTTCCGAGCGCTACTCCCGCAGCCGCGATCGCATCGGCGTCATCACCTTTGAGCTTCACCGTGAGAACGTCCACTGCTGCGCTACTGCGGCGAACGCCAAGCGAGTTAATGACCCCAACGAGAAGTTTGCCGCGCAGCGTTTTTGCGCCATCGATGAGGACAGTATCGCAGGCAGTGTCTGGAATGGCTTCCAACGCGATTCGCGACCAGGATGAAAGTTGCTCATCTGACAGCAGCTTTGCCAACTCCGGAATGCACTCGGCGTTTCCGACAATCGCCAATTGTTTGCAGGCCAGTGCCTTCTCCGCTGCACTTCCTTCCCGCAGTGTTTTGAGCAGCTCCGGCTCAGTTTGCAACTTGAGCTCGCCGGCGGCTCGAGCGACGCCGCAAACGGCGAGCAACATTCCAACCGCAGCCGCCTGTCGGAACAACAACGAAAACCTCGCCATAAACCGATTCCTTACTTCCACAATAGCCGGTGACTAATGACCGTGTCTCTCATCTGAACCAACTAAATCCGCCACGGTTCTCGTAGTGCTTCGGAGCGCAAGCGATTTGCTTCTTTGTCGTCAATAAATCCGTTCTTCTTCAAGTCGTACTTCAATTGCCGATTCAGCGCGAGCGCAATGTTCGAGGCGTGGCATGTGATGTGTGCAAAGCACGCCGCCTCGGCATTGCCTTTCGGGATTCCACGCGTTTTCACGCAATCCAAAAAATCGCGCACGTGGTAGGTCGCTGGGTAGCCGCCAATTTCTTCAATTGTTCTTCCAGCGAGCAACTCCGGCGAGCTAACGACCAGCTTGCCGCTATCCCCCGCTTCGACCCAACCCGTGTCGCCTTCGAACCGCACGGGGCACGAGCCAAGCGGCAGCCAGCCCGTTTCTCGGAAGACCAGCTTTACGCCATTCGCGTAGCGGGCGGTCATCTGTCCATTTTTCGGCGGGTTGTACTCAATCGGCGCCGTGCCATCCGCTCCCACAGCCCACTGGCACAGGTCGACGCAATGCGACCCCCATTCCAGTACGCCGCCGCCGACCAGGCCGCCGCCCTTTTCGAAGTTGAAGCCATCGAGCAGCTTCTCATTGAACGGCCGCCATGCAGCCGGACCTAAATACATGTCCCAATCGACCGTTTCCTTAGCAGGCTCGTTCTCTGGCGGCAACCAGCCGCTCATCAGGGCCGTCATTCCCATCGGGTGCGCAAAAACGGTGTGCAGCTTTCCGAGCTTACCGGTTCGAGCCAGCTCGCAGGCAAACGCGAAATGGGGCAGATTTCGTCGCTGCGTACCCACTTGAAAAACGACGCCCGTGCGGCGCATCGTCTCGACCAGCGCCAAGCTCTGGGCAATGTTTTTCGTGCACGGCTTTTCGCAGTACATGTCTTTGCCCGCGCGAGCAGCGGCCATGGCGGCCGTCGCGTGCCAGTTCGGACCCGTCGCGATCAGTACCGCATCAATATCATCGCGAGCGAGCAGGTCGCGAAAATCGCGGTATCGTTCGCAGTCTTGATTGCCATACTTTTCGTCGGCCAGCTTTTTGATCGCCTCGCGACGCTCGGCCTTTACATCGCAGATCGCGCGAAATTGAACGTCTTTTTGCTCCAAGAAGCAGCCCAAGTCGTAGGTGCCGCGGTGGCCGATGCCAATGCCGCCCAGCGTAATACGTTCGCTCGGCGCAACATGACCATCAAGGCCAAGTGCCGAACTCGGAATGGGCAAGCTTCCAAACGCCGTGGCGGCCAACCCCGCCTTAACCGAAGTCCGCAAAAACCGACGACGCGACACACCATCCGCCCGCCTGCTGATCATGCGATTCACCTGACACCCAAAGAGAAAGGGAGAGAGTGATGCGTTTTTACGCAGCCATAAAGCCCTTATATCCCAAGGACTTAACGCCCGCAAGTAGCGGCCCCTTCTCACCGCCACCGGCGCGTTTGTGCAACGTTTCGCACGCTTTATTTTCGGATCGTCTCGCGAGACGAGCGAGCGGCCATTCTGCTTCTACTTCGCAGACAACTGCGATCGCAACCACCCCGGCCGATTCGTCGTAATCGACCAGGCTCCCAGATCCGCATAGAACTTGGCGACCTGCGGATCATCCACAGTCCATACGCTGAATTCCTTGCACCCGAGTTCTTTCAGCCGCTTGAGGAATGCCGCATCCAAATAATCGGGCACTGCTTCCGCATCGAGCCCGTCCGCACCGATGCGCTTCAACGTTGCTGCGACTTCTTCTGCGGTCGGCTGCTTGTGTTTGTCATCCTTCTTCTTGAAGCCGCACAGCCAAAGCGCTTTGATATGCGGCATTTGCTTCTTGCATTCGGCGATCGCGTCGTCGTGAAAGCTGATCAGCACGATTTGCTCGGGCGACACCGACGACTTCTCAATCACCTTCGCCATCGGGCCAACAACTTCTGGACCGGACTTCAACTCCAAAAACACCTTCTTGCCGACCGGCACCGCATTCAGCACCTCTTCCAAGGTCGGGATTTTTTCGCCCTTCCACTTTGGATCTTTCCAGCTCCCGATATCGAGCGCTCGCAGTTCGTCAAAATCAGCCTTCGTTACGGAGAGCTTTTTGCCGGCAACCCGCTTCGTATCCGCATCGTGCAAATCAAGGATGTGGCCATCCTTGCACAGCCAGTAATCCCCCTCGAAGCCATCCGCGCCTTGCTCAATTGCAAGCTTGTACGAGGCGATCGTGTTCTCCGGCGCATCGTGCGAAGCGCCGCGATGGCCAATGATCAGCTGCGAATAAGCCGTGGTTGAGAAAGCACACATCAATGCAGGCATTGTCAGAAAGCAAAATGCGAACCGAGCCATCAAACTATCCTTTCAACCGTATGAATGCTATTTGAGCCTATTTCTCGCCGGCTTCTGCAATCGTCCTCGACGGGCAGTCGACGCCAAGCACAATCCCAAAACCATCATTGCGGCACACGCGGGCTCGGGAACCGCAACGAACTCGCCTGCTCCTGATCCCGATGTCTGCCCGTAGTGCTGCCGCCAAACATTGTAATCATTTACATCAACGATTTGATCGCCGTTGCCATCCGCTGCAAAATAACCTTGCTCTCCAACGCTGTCACGCCACACCACGTAGTCGCCCATGTCGACTTTGCCATCGCGATTGTAATCGCCCGGCAGAATCGATAGCGAGGAAAGCGTAAACGTGAACTCGTAGTCGGGGCCGGTGCGGTACAAGTCGTGATAGGGAGAATAGGTCCGCACGCGCACGGTCTTCCCATCTTGCAGGAATTCCACGACCCGCAGCCAGCCATCACCGCCGAACGTTTCGAACTGGCTGTTAAAAAACATCTGTTCAACGCCCTTACCCGCGTTATCGGTACTTCGCAGGACGCCAGCCCCATCGCCGCCGAAATGGCCGTTGAACGTCATTTCAAAATTAGGATGCGTTTTAATGAGCCCATCCCACAACTCTTGGCCCGAGTAGTCGGCGGCGACGTTCGTCGAAGTGCTTCGCGTATTGTCGCCTTGCAAGTAATTGTGAGTCAGCAGTGTGGCGGTGTAGCCCGCATACTGCGGCAATGCGGCAATTGAGTTGGCCCAGGCCACGGTGGCAGGTTGAGGCTCCCATTCCAGTGAAAATACCAACATCTTGCGGCCATCCGGTGCAGTGAACGCGTAATACGCATTTTGAATCTGCCCGGGCGTCATCTCCGCTTTCATGATGCCACCCTTCGCCGGATCTACGAGCGGATTATCGTCGGCCTTGAAATAGCTGTTGATCATCGTGTCTCGGTTGTCGGCATTCGTGAAACCGAAATCGTGGTTGCCAGCCGCCACCACGTAGGGCACGACGCCATTGAGCGTCGAAAACATCGTCTTGGCATTCTGCCACTGCTGCGTGCTGTTTTGGTCGCCAGAGGTTGGATCGTTCGTATCGTTGTTGTTAACGATATCCCCACCTTGAATCACAAGCTTGATCTTGAAATCGTTCAAATGATCCTTGATCCACTGCGTTTGCTGCTGCCCAATGTGAAAGTCGGTGCTCGACTTCACGTAATTCTGCGTGTCTGGCAAATACACCATCGACCAGGCCGCATCCGGCGATGGCGTAAACGGAATCTGCGGCGTCGTATCGACGACTCCAGGCGACCCGTGGTTTTCGCCGTCGGCGCTCTTATAGACGGCTCCATACACGCCGCGCATCGAAGGCTTCCAATTGGTGGGGATATTATTGGCCGTCGCACTTAAACCTTGCGGAACGAGAGCGATGCTTTGCCCATCGGAACCGTTCACCCGCGGCCAGCCATTTTCGTCGTCGTAGCTCACATTATCCTGAACCGCGCCAGAGCCGTTTCGGATTGCGGGCCGGTCGCTCGTTGCCGTGGGGTTGTTCCCCAAGACCGGAAATCCGGTTACCTGAATTCGATTGATTCCCGCCCCCCATTCTTTGTCGAACGAAGTCGTGTCGCCAGTCACCACCAGCGCCTGGTGCGAGGCAAGCGAAGTTCCTGCCGGAAACGCCGACGCCCAGGAATTACTCGCCTGATCGCCAAATTGCCAGCCGCTGAGGTCCGTAGAAGTCGCGCCCGTGTTGTATAGCTCCACCCATTCGCGCGAGATATTGGGCGTCACCGTCGTATCGAGATCCGTGCCCTGCGGGTTGTACATGATCTCGCTGATGATTACGTCAGCGCGCGCGTATGAAATTCCGCTTATGGCGCCGATCATGATCGCCACAACCCAACAAAATCGACGCAGCATAAATTCACCTACCACGGCAAAGCGCAGTTTACTTGAGATCAAAAGCAGGAATTTCGCCGCCGCCGGACTCCACCTTCGCGGTGAGCTTGGATTTGGATGGGTCGGCGTACCGACCGCCGAGCCGATCCTGGCGGGTAATGGTTTCTGGTTTCACGCCAGCCGGTACCGGTTCCAACCACGTAACCGCGACGCGATAATCTCCCGCCGGCGCCCCATCTCCCGGCAAGTACGCTTGCAGGTGGTAAACGCCCGACGAATCAACCTCCCCGGACGGTATCGCCATGCCCGGCCGATTCGCTCCTTCATCCGCTCGGTAAAACGTAACCCGCGCCCCCTCCGCCGGTTTACCCTGCACCAGCACTGTGCCACTCACCGGATAGACCTTGTCTTTATCAGTTGTTTTGCCGCAGCCTGGGAAGCACAGTAACACTGCACCACCCAGCAGCAAACCAACACAACGCCGCACGCTGCAGTTTTCTTTCACGCCTTGCGTACCTTTATATCACTCATTGATGACGTCGCCGCCATCTCGCGTGCAGTAGGACACGTAGATCTCTGGATTGATGTCATCCGTCACGAATCGCACCGAACCGTCCCCCATCCCGTACATGCAACCGCCGTTGTGGAAACTATAGTTTTCCTCGTTGTTATTGCAGTTCTGCATAGCGGTGCCGCAAAGGTTGTGGATTTCATACCAGTTCGTGTAATCTCCCCAGCTGTCGCCGCCCGACGACGGCACGTGGCTCCCGTCCGCCTTTAATTGAACCACTCTGCCCTGGTAAACGTATGGTCGCGCCGCATCCTCGAACCACATGAAGGACTTGGACATTCCATCCGTCACCTTCTTGATCGTCGGAAAGATGAACTCTGGGTCTGTTGCAGCCGGATTGAGAACCGTCGTGTACAAAATGCAGTCGTATCGCTTTTGTTGGTTTGGACGGGGCTGTATCAAATGCTGATTGAGCAGCATATCCAAAGCGTCGCCCGGGTCCGTCGCCAAACCCGCGCATACGCCGTAGTCAACCGCTCCGATCCACTCTGCCTTGTCTTCGCGCTGCTCTGGGGTCGTTGGACAGCGAAACCCATTAATCCGAGTCGACGTTATCCGCTTATTGTCCCACTGTTGGGTCGGCTCCGAATCGCTCCAGTTTTTCTTGAAGTCATATTTGTCCGCCAGCGCCTGCTCCTCCATGTACGGAAGAATGTAGATGTACGTGCTGTGATAAGTCGGAACTCCTTTGGGTCCCAAATGGATGACAATTTCATTCCAAGACGGCGGCAACGTCTTCTTATTAACTTCGAAATTAAGCGTTGCCAGACCGACTTGCTTCATATTGTTTTGGCATTGCGCGCGGCGCGCCGCTTCCCGCGCGGCTTGAATCGCGGGAAGCAACAGCGCCACCAAAATGCCGATAATCGCAATGACTACAAGTAGCTCAACCAGCGTAAAGCCCGCCGAGCTTGCCTCGACTCCATCTCTCCCAGCTCGTTTCCGATCCATATCCCAGCGCCTTTCCAATCGAGCCCTAACGTTGACGAGAAAAGGTTCCACCCAGCGTTGCCATTGCGATGAGTGCTAACACGAACGCTGTCGGTTCGGGCACCGCACTGCTGCCCAGCCCAGATCCCGAACCCGACGTTGCCCCGAAGCGTGAACGCCAGAAGTCGTAGTCGGCCTGGCCAACTGCGCCGGAAATCCCCGTCCCGCGGTTGTTTAGCGTCGATTGACCAACACTGTCGCGCCACAGAACGTAGTCCGCCATATCCACCACGCCGTTGCCGTTGTAGTCACCAGCGACCCCGCCTACGACTGCGCTCAAGTCCGAATAAATCACCAGCCGCGGACGCGAGGCGGAACCTTGCAAAAACGCTTGCCAGCCGTCACCAACATTATCACCCGGCGTAACATCCAGGCCGTAGTCCGTGGCGCCGTTGCGAATCGCTTCCAAATAGCTGGTGACGTCAAACCAAGCTTCCGATCCGGAGATCATACCCGACTTCGAAAACAAAGCCGGACCGATGTCGCCGTCGGCTTCCGTGATGCCAGGGGTCGGACCCACGTTTGAATATGTGACCGTAGCTGGGTCCCAGGACCGCAACATCGAATGCACTTCGAATGGCCCGGGTGCGCGTGCATTGGCGCCGCCGCCGGTCGTCATCACCAGCCAAGCCTTCGCAACCGGCTTGTCAGCTGGAGCTTCCCACGTTTGCGTTCCGAAAATGTCATTGAATTTGATCAGGGCGCGATTTCGCGACGCATCCGTAATGTTCTCGCCCGAATCGATATTTTGCCCCGTCGTTACCGTCGATCCCTGGATCGTCGAGTCGTCACTCGGGTCGGTATAGAGCGGGCCGCTTTGGACAAGAACATCCGTCTCACCCGCGTAGGTGTTCGTTCCATTCTTGACCGTCGTGACTTTCATCGGGGCGGTCGTGTAGGTCACTTGCAATTTCGGCCGCTGAGTCACGTCCGGATTGCCCGTGGATCCGAAATTCCAAGCGTCTGTCGTACCAGTGAAGCCCATTTGCACCGCCAAGCCGTTGTTCGTGAGCGTCCCGTTGGTCCATTGCTGTACCATGGAACGAACGTCCAAACTTCCCACAACCGGCGGATTTCCTACAACCGAGATGGCCGTATTGCCAACGCCGCCGTTGGGCCGCTGGGTGCTGGCTACCGCCGGCGCAGTCACTGTCCAAGTCGGACCTTCACTGCCGAGTGCGCAGCCGCATGAATAGCTCGTGTAATAGGACGTATTGGAATCAAACGGTTGCAATAATGCGGCGGCCCCGACCGGACCACCCGTTTGCGAATTGGTGGAGGTACCCGTCGTCAGCAACAGCTGTGCATCCAGAATCGAAGCGTTTGCCGGAATCTGGCCAGCGCCGCTCCCGATGATGCTGTCGAAACGAATGAGCACCTGCGTATCGGGCGATGGCAAGCCTCCAGAGTCCGTGCCGTGGCCGTCGACCGCTTCATACGAAACCGTCGAGCCGTTGTACTCCTTTTCAGGATGCGGATTACCCGACGTATCGATGACTTCCTCGCTGATCTTGCGATCGAAAGTGCTCGTGTAACCGTCCACATCCTGCTGAAACGAAGTGGTCGACGTCGTAAATGCGAATGCCCCGTTTGCCGAAAGCGCTACCACAGCCGCAGCCGCTAGCTTAAGAATCTTCATGCCTGTACCTCACAGTAGGAAAGGAAAAGTAACGTGCCGCTTATTTAAGCGATCCGTGTTAAGTTTCTGGGAAGCCCAATGAAGTTCTCTGCAAGACTCCTCCCACCTCTTGGTCTTCCAGTCTGTCACCCTGCTTGAACTATTTTTGAGAAGGAACCACCGTCACCCAATCACCGGTCGCATGTCCGTTGCCATCGCGGCGCGTTTGCCCATTTGCCGCCGTGTGATGCGGACCCGGCGCCGCACCATTCGCTCCCACATACTTTCGATAAGCGGCAATCTCCGATTGCACACGCCCTTCGTCCCAGCCTAACTCCACGGCCATCCACCTCGCGGCGCTGCCCGCAACTTCCAGATGATCCTGCCGATAATGCCGCCAACTGGTTCGGCGAACCATCAAATCTTCCAGCTGCCGCGCCCATTCGTTGCGGCAATAGTGCTGCACCAGCGCCTCGGATACAGGCGGCGGCACAATACCGCTGATGTTCGACGTCGCCCTCGGCTCCAGCAACGGTCGCCGCGCCGTCTCGCACTTCTTGTTCCGAGCACCAACGTACTTGGCGATTGCGTTCACGGTCTCTTCTGCCATCAGTCGGTACGTTGTCAGCTTGCCGCCCGTTACGTCCCACCAGCCCGCTTCATTCATCTTTACTTCATGGCGGCGTGAAATATCCGAAGGATTGCCGTTGCGATCTGCAACGAGCGGACGCAACCCCGCCCACGAGCTGATTAAGTCAGCCGGCGTGAGTTTGGCCTCGGGGAAGGCGGCGTTCGTTACATCGAGCACATATTGAACATCGCTCTCATCACAAGTGGGTTCACCGATCGGGCCTTGATAGTCCGTATCGGTCGTCCCCAGAATCACCCGCTCGCCCCACGGTATCGCAAACAGAATCCGTTCCCCCTCCGCCATCACCACGGCATCTGGAACCGGCAAGCGATGTCGATCAATGACCAAGTGCACGCCCTTAGTCAATCGCAGTGATGTGTTCGAATGCGGCAGTTTGTCCGACCACGGACCCGTGGCGTTCACCACCGCACGCGTCTGAATCTCAATCCGTCGTCCTGTTTCCGCGTCTTCCAGCGTGCACCGCCACACGTTGCCGCAATGCTTCGCGTCCACAAGCCGCGTGTAATTCAGCACTAACGCGCCGTGCTCGGCAGCCGACCGAATCGTGTCGATTACGAGTCGCGCATCGTTGGTGAGCGCATCGAAATACCGCACTGCTCCGGATAGATCCTTGGTCGAAATCCCACGCAAAACGTCGGCCGTCTTCTTTCGGCCTAGAACACTACTGCGGCCGAAATTCCGCATTCCACACAGCAAGTCGTACAGCTTTGCCCCGATGGCCAGTTTCCAAAGCGCCCAGCTTGTGCCCTTGCGGCCCGGAAAAATAAATGCCAACGGCTGCGCCAAGTGCGGCGCTATCTTGCCGATCACCCGCTTTTCGCGGCTCGCTTCGCGCACTAGCCCAATTCGGCCTTGCGCTAAATATCGCATTCCGCCATGCAGCAAGCGGCTCGATCGGCTGCTCGTTCCAGAGGCAAAATCGCCTTGTTCGACAAGTGCGGTCAAAAAGCCGCGCATCGCCGCATCGCGCGCCACCCCCGCGCCCACAATGCCGCCTCCAATGACAAGAACGTCGAGTTCCCGCGCCGCGAGCATCGAAAGCTCCGCTTCGCGCGATCGCATCGTCGTTCCCTCCCCACCGTTTTGCATTTTTGAGTTCACCAAATAAAAATGGCCCCGCGGTGCAAAACCGCGGGGCCATTCTCTTTAACTCTAGGCCCAGCCAATGCATTTCGATTATGATCGAATTTGCGCCGAGCGAAGATTCAAATTGTAAACCGAATTTCCGCCCGACCGGCGCAGTGTAGTCAATCGACAGCGCGTTTGTCAACAAGTTTTGGCCTAATTCTCGCTTCGCTGCGCGAACTTGTCTGACTCGCAATCGATCAGACTCTTCTTTTCGCTCCGGGGAGATTGAGCTATGCGGCGAAAGTCGATCGACGGTTGCTTTCGCAAGCAAATCGTCCCGGTGGTTTGGGATCCTGGTCCTCAAGCAGATTTGCTGGCGCGCGCTAGCGTCGTCTTTCTCCAAGGCGGGACGCTCGGCGATTTGGCGCGCGTCCTGAAACTGTTCAGCACGCCAAAACTAGAGCAGCTGCCGCTGTTTGTTCACGTCGATCTCGTCGCCGGCTTGGAGAATAGCGAAGCAGGGATCGATTATCTCTCAAGCTACGAGCGGATAACGGGCGTTGTCACCGTCCACCATCACCTCACAACATCTGCAAGAAAAGCCGGGCTTTTGACCATCGTACGCCTGTTTTTATCGGATAGCCGAGCCGTCGATCGCGGTTTGTCCGTCGTCAACAAATCCCACCCCGACGCGATCGAAATCTTGCCCGCGATCGTCGCCTCGCAAGTTGCCGCCGATTTTGCCGCCTCCCGCATTCCGCGCATCGCCGGCGGTTTGTGCCGCACCGAGGCCGACGTCGCCGCGGTCCTCGCCGCCGGATGCCGCGCCGTGACGAGCACGTCTCCCACTCTTTGGAAATTAAACCCTGCCTGATATTCGTCCCCTCGTCGCCGATCCCAATGCTTAACCTCAGCGGAATTCGCCACGTTGTGCTCGATATGGATGGCACGATTTACCTCGGCAAGCGTCTGTTCCCGCAGTCGCTGCCGTTTTTGGCGAACTTGTCCCGACTCGGCATCAGCCACAGCTTCCTGACCAACAATTGCTCGAAAAGCCGTGCCGAATATGTGCGGCATTTGGAAGCAATCGGCATTTCGGCATCGCCGGACTCGATTCAAACGTCCGCGCATGCCACGGCGCATTATCTCAGCACGGCGTTGCCAGGAGCACGACGCCTGTTCGTCCTCGGCACCCCCGGCCTCGACGACGACTTCCGACTCGCCGGCTTTGAAATTGTGGATGAGGAACCCGATGCAGTCGTCGTCGGCTTCGACACCGCTTTGACCTACGACGCGCTGTGCCGCACGGCCTATTGGATTAACCGCGGACTTCCCTACATCGCAACCCATCCCGATCGCATCTGCCCAACCGATCGCCAAACCGTGCTGCCCGACTGTGCCGCGATCTGTGCGCTGTTGGAGACCGCGACAGGTCGCGCGCCGGATGCGGTTCCCGGTAAGCCGAACCCGATGATGCTCGACTCGGTGTTCGCGGAACGCCATGTCGAGCCGCACGAAGTTGCACTCATCGGCGATCGCCTTTATACCGATATTCGCATGGCCCGGGATGCCGGCGTCCTAGCGGTGCTGACGCTTACCGGCGAAACCAAACGCTCCGACGTTGAATCGTGCCCCGCTGCGAATCGCCCCGACTTGATCATCGAGGATCTTGGCGAACTGCAGCGATTGCTTGAAGAAGCGCACCGACCATATACCAAGTGATTTATGACTGCATTGAAGGCGGTTCAACGTTGGTTCGCCCCGCCACCGGCCGTGCCCCAGTTGCCGGCGGCAGAAGTCGCACGTGTCTACCCGGGCTTTCGCTGGCAAGCGCTCGAGGCAACGTTCATTGGCTACGCGTTGTACTACTTGTGCCGCGGCAATAACGTGTCGGTCGTCACCCGCGAAATGCAGGACTCCCTGCACTACTCTCGTGAAATGATCGGGACGATCGCCGCCGTCACCTCGCTCACTTACGGACTGAGCAAATTCCTGATGGGCGCGGTCTCGGACCGAAGCGATCCTCGCAAATTCATGTCCGTCGGGCTCGCGATGACGGCACTTTGTAATTTCGCCTTCGGAGCTTCCTCGAGTTACAACACGCATCTTTGGCTGTGGGGGCTCAACGGATTTTTTCAGGGCATGGGCTGGCCACCGTGTGGCCGCGTGATGGGCCACTGGTTTAGCGAATCGGAACGGGGGCTTACGCTTAGCATCTGGAACACGTCGCACAATATCGGCGGCGGTATCGCGGGGTTTTTGGCTGCCTGGGCCGTAGGAACTTTTGGCGGCTGGCAGTACGCCTTTTTTGTGCCGGGAATCATCGCGCTCGCAGGCTCGGTCTACTTGTTCTTCCGCCTGCGGGATACGCCACAATCTGTTGGCCTGCCCCCTGTGGAAGAATTTCGCAATGACTTTCCCGCGGGGGGAATGCCCGAAGAACAACTCGAACATGAGCTTTCGTTTCGCGAGCTGCTGGTCGAAAAGGTTCTGCTCAATCCGTATGTCTGGTTGCTCGCAATCGCCAACTTCTTCGCGTATATCACGCGCTACAGCATGCTCGATTGGGGGCCGACCTATTTGCGGGATGTGAAAGAGGCATCCCTTTCGGGAGGCGGACTCGGCGTCATGGCGATCGAGTTTGGCGGCGTACCTTCGACCATCTTTTTCGGCTGGGTATCCGATCGCATCGGGGGCCGACGCGGAGTTGTCGCCACGCTGTGCATGTTCCCGGTCATGCTCGCCTATGCCGGGATGATCTTTATTCCCGCCGGCCATTTGTGGCTCGACTATCTGATGTTGGTCACCGTCGGCTTCTTTATTTATCCCGTCATCGGCCTGATCACGGTCGCGGCGCTCGACATCGTTTCGAAGAAAGCAATCGGCACGGCGGCAGGATTTATCGGCCTGTTCGGTTACCTCGGCAAAATGGCGCTCGATAAAGGTTTCGGTTGGATCGTCGACAGCTACTCTCAAACAATCGGCTTGGACGCCGCTTGGTCGATCGTTCTGTTTACGACCTTGGCCAGCGCCGCGATTGCTACGCTCCTGCTCGCAATCATGTGGAAGCTTCGACCGCAGGCGTAGGATGGTGATGCGATGCTTCAATGTGCACTTAGAATTTGCGCGCCTTCCGCCATTCTCTTGTTCGCGTTTGTCTTCCTTGCTGCCACGCCGGCCGCTGAGCTGACGCAGCCGAACGTAATCCTGATCGTCGCCGACGACCTTGGCTATGGTGAACTCGGCTGCTACGGGCAACAGGTCATCAAAACGCCGAACATTGATGACCTCGCGCAGCAGGGGCTCAGGTTCACGCAGTTCTACGCCGGCTCGCCCGTGTGCGCTCCCGCGCGCTGCACGCTGCTGACGGGCAAGCATACGGGGCACGCCGCGATTCGCAATAACATTCAGCCCAAGGGGCTCAAAAAAATTCGCGACAAGTACGAGTGGGAAACGCCTGGCCAACAACCGCTGCCGGCAGACGAGGTGACGGTCGCCGAACTGCTGCAACGGCATGGTTATGCGACCGCCGCGATCGGCAAATGGGGCCTCGGCATGCCGGGTACCGCCGGCGATCCGAACCGCCACGGGTTCGACCTGTTCTATGGCTACATGTGTCAGGAGCACGCGCATAACCACTACCCGAAATTCTTGTGGCGCAACGACACGAAGGAAATGCTGCCGGGGAACGACGGTCAGGGGAACGGCCAAACGTATTCGCAAGATCGGTTCACCGAAGAGGCGCTCGAATTCTTGCATCAGAAGCGTGACAAGCCATTCTTTCTTTATTTGCCGTTCATCATTCCGCACCTGTCCATTCAGGTGCCTGATGAAGCGCTCGTCCAGTACGCCAGCCTGCCGGAAAACCCGTACCCGTACAAAGATAAGTACATCCATCATCCGAAGCCGCACGCCGGTTATGCCGCGATGATCTCGTATCTCGATATGGCGGTGGGGAAAATCGTGAAGGCCGTCGACGAACTCGGCCTGCGCGATAACACACTGATTCTTTTCACCAGCGATAACGGTCCCGCCTACAAGCTGGGCGGCGCGGACCCCGAGTTCTTTCATTCCGCCGGGCCGCTGCGCGGGCTCAAGGCATCGGCCTATGAGGGCGGCATTCGAATCCCATTCATTGCTCGCTGGCCCGGCCGAGTCGCTGCCGGCAAAACAAGCGATCAGGTCGCCGCGTTTTGGGATATGCTTCCCACGTTGTGTGAACTCACAAAGATTAAACAGCCAAGCGACCTTGATGGCATCAGCTTTTTGCCGACGCTGCTCGGCCAACGTAAACAGGCGCAGCACGAGTATCTGTATTGGGAATTCCCGGCGTACGCTCAACCGCAGGCCGTTCGGGCTGGCGATTGGAAGATCATTCGTAACAGCGTCGACCGCGATGATCCGCCGTTCGAGTTGTACAACCTGAAGGACGATATCGGGGAACAGCGCGACGTCGCGGCGGAGCACACCGATGTCGTTACTCGGCTGGCGAAGTACGCGAGCGAGGCGCACACGCCTTCGAAAACCTTTCCGTTGTTGCCGAGTGAGCGTCCCAAGGGTTACAAGCCGGCCGCTGCGAGATCGACGCCGTAGCGTGGCGGCGGCGGCGTTCATTCGGGCAACTCCTGCCGATTGGTTTCCGGCAAAAACAGCACGATGATGATGCCAACCAAGAACAGCGAACTCAGCAGCGTCACTGCCCAACGCAAATCGACCCCGGGTTGCGTTTTCAACCAATTCGAGGCGATCAGCACGGGCACCGCCACGAGTCGGCCGCCGTTGAAGCAAAAGCTGGCGCCGGTCGCTCGCAGGTGCGTCGGGAAGAGTTCGGGAAAATAAATAGCGAAGCCCGAATGAATGGCCAATGTAAAGAATGCGAACACGGGCAGCAACACGAGCATCTGGCCGTAGGTTTGCGGGGCGAAGCAAGTGATCGGCACAATGATGAGCGCGAGGATTTGGAACCAGATGAACGCGCGTCGCCGGCCGATGCGGGCGCTAATCGGCCCGAACGCCAAGAGTCCTAAACCACCGCCGGTGGTTTGAACGAAACCGTAGGCGAGATGGGTGCGCCAGGCAATTTCATCGGCCGGTGCGTTCGTGCGAATGAGCAGGGCTTTCGTGAGATCCTGGCCGGCGACGATGACGGCCCAAAACGTGCCGAGCCCGACGGCCGCGAGTGCCAGGCCCAGTAAAGCGCGTTTGTTCCACGGATAGGTTGTGAGCAGATCGCGGAAGCTACCGGCTCGCTGCTGCTCGGCGGGTGAATGCGAGGCGTCGATGGACATCGCCTGCCATTTCTCCGGTTCGCGGACGCGGGCTCGAACCCATACGACCAGCAGCGAAGGAATGATGCCGACCAGAAACGCGTACCGCCAGTGCTCGCCGACCGCGATCGCGGCGACGGTGGCCATCCAGATTCCGAGGATGCTCGAGGCGTGAAAAATTCCCGAGGCGTAGGCACGAGCACGGGCAGGAAAGACTTCAGCAACCAGGCTCGCGGCGACGGCCCACTCGCCGCCGACGCCAATCGCGACCAGGAACCGCAGCGCGGCGAGCTGCCACCACGAGGTGATAAAGAAGGTTAAACCCGAGAACAGGGAATACAGAACAATCGTCGCAACGAGCAGCGGGCGCCGGCCGTAGCGATCGGCGAGTGAACCCGCGACGAGGCCGCCGAGTGTACCGCCGAGTAGAAAGATAGCGAACAGCGTGTCGCCAACGCCCGTGATCGCCGAGGCGCCGGCGTCGGGGATATCGGCGAGGATGCTGTCCTTCGTCAGGACGAAGACCTGGCTTTCGTACTGATCGAACACCCAACCCGCCGAGGCGATGATCAGCACGAGCCATTCGTAGCGCGTGACGCCGGAGTACCAGGGGCGGGTGTCTGGATTTATTGGCAACTGTTGTTCGTGCGTTTCCAATTCAATCCTTCCTGGTTGATGCCTTATTTCGGAACTTCGCCCCTCCCTAATCCTCCCCGTCGAAGGGGGAGGGAACCGGAAAGGGATTAGGTGGATATTGTGCTGAGCAGTGAAGTCGATTTTTTAATACAATATTCGGAATTATTGGGTACCCGTGCAGGACGTTTTTCTCGGTAAATATAAGCTCGATGGCTAGTGGCATGGGACAAAAACTGGTGAATATTGGGATTTGGGTGCGTTCGCTCCAGAATCAATGAATCGCCTCGAATTCATGTTG
>DATBAY010000533.1:0-37203 GCA_036271295.1 Lacipirellulaceae bacterium
AGCAGATGCAGCATCGTCGCTTGCAGATCATGAACGTGGACCGGGTTTTCGGTGATATTGTAGCTAAAGTCGTCGGTCGCACCATAAGTCATGCCGGGCCGAACACCCGCGCCCGCCAGCCAAATCGAGAAGCACCGTGGGTGATGGTCGCGACCGTAGTTGGTGGCTGTTAGTGCGCCTTGCGAATAAACGGTGCGCCCGAATTCGCCACCCCAGACGAGGAGCGTGTCATCGAGCAGGCCGCGTTGTTTAAGATCTTGAACGAGCGCCGCCGATGGTTGATCGGTAGCCGAGCACTGCTTTGCGATGTTGACCGGCAATTCGTTGTGCTGATCCCAACCCATGTGGAAGAGCTGCACGAAGCGCACATCGCGTTCGATAAGCCGACGAGCGAGCAGGCAATTGCGAGCATACGTACCAGGCTTGCGAACTTCGGGACCGTACATGTTGAGAATGTGCTCCGGTTCGCCGGAGATATCAGTCAGCTCGGGCACGGCGGCCTGCATGCGAAACGCCAGCTCGTACTGCGAAATTCGTGTTTGGATTTCGGGATCACCGATGCTGGAAAAACTATCCTGATTGAGCGCCGAAAGGTCATCGAGCATGTCGCGGCGCATCCCGCGATCGCACCCGGCCGGGTTCGCTAAATAGAGCACCGGGTCATTTCCGCCACGAAGCTTGACGCCCTGATACTGCGTAGGCAAAAAGCCGCTTCCCCACAACCGGTCGTACAGCGGTTGATCGGCCGCGCGCGTGGGGTCTTTGGAAATCATCACCACGAATGCCGGCAAGTCTTCATTCAGCTTGCCCAGGCCGTAGGCGACCCAAGCCCCCGCACTCGGCCGGCCAGCAAGCTGCGAACCCGTTTGAAAGAACGTGACCGCGGGATCGTGGTTGATCGCCTCGGTGAACATCGAACGGACGATGCACAAATCATCGGCGATGCGGGCGGTGTGCGGAAGCAAATCTGAAATCCACGCACCTTGCTGACCGTGCTGGTGGAATGGAAAGATCGACGACGCCATCGGAAATGAAGACTGCCCCGAGGTCATCGTTGTGAGCCGCTGCCCCATGCGGACCGACGCCGGCAGCTCCTGGCCACGCAAATCATTCAGCTTCGGCTTGTAATCAAGCGTTTCGAACTGGGACGGCGCTCCCGACTGAAACAAATACACGACCCGTTTGGCTTTGGGTTGAAAGTGAGGTTGCCGCGCCAGTTGGGCTGGTGCGGAAGTGCCCGGTGCAGACGCCGCCTTTGCCGGCACGCCGACAAGCGAACTCAGCGCGAGCCCGCCAAGACCAGTGCTCGACCCTTTCAAAAAATGTCGCCGATTCAAAATCTGAGCTGCTTCAACGGCGTCCATAATCAACTCTCTCTGCGCAGGCAGGCTTTTTCGGATTAATCCTTCGAGATCGCCTCGTCCATATTCAGCAGTATACTGGCGACCGCCGTGTGGGCTGCTAAATCGCATGTATCAAGCGACTTGTTTCGCGGGGATTCCCCCTGACTAATAAACTGTTCCGCCGAAGCGGGCGATTGGCGATACCGGTCCAAGTAATTCTGCAGACTAGCCCGAAGCGTCGTGAGCTCGCTCGAAGTCGGCGTTCGGCTCGTGGCGAGGCGGAATGCAAACGAGAGCTGCGAATCTGCCGAATTACCGCCCTCGGTCAGCATTCGCTCGGCCAGCTTTCTCGCCGCCTCGGTGTACGTTACATCGTTCAACAGCGCGAGTGCCTGAAGCGGTGTATTGGTTCGCGCACGTTTGACTTGGCAAATCTCCCAACTTGGGGCATCAAACGTAGCCATCGAAGGATGCGGAACCGTTCGCTTTCGATACGTGTACAAACTACGGCGATAAAGATCGGCGCCGTGCCCTTGGGTGTAGTCGTCGTGAGCGCCGCCGGCGAGCTCTTCCCACAAACCGGCCGGTTGATAGGGCATGACGGACGGACCGCCGATCTTGTCAACCAGCAAGCCACTCACAGCGAGCGCATCATCGCGCAGAGCTTCAGCCGGCAGACGATATCGCGGCCCCCGCGCAAGCAATCGATTTTCCGGATCACGATGGTATTCCTCCGGCGTCGCTTCGGCGCGTTGCTGGTAAGTGTTGCTCAGCACGATCAGCCGCTGAATGTGCTGCAAATCCCATCCGGATTGAACTAGTTCGGTGGCGAGCCAATCCAACAGCTCGGGGTGCGAAGGTGGCTCCGACTGTGCGCCGAAATTGTCCGACGTTTTCACGAGCCCAACCCCGAAATGCTGCTGCCACAATCGGTTTACAATGACTCGCGCCGTGAGAGGGTTCTCGGGACTTACAAGCCACTGCGCAAGTCCCAGCCGATTGCGAGGTGCATCCACCGGCAGCGGAGGCAGGACCGCGGGCACGTCTGGTTGAACTTCGTGATCCTTTTCCGGGTGATCGTATTGGCCGCGATGCAGAACGTACGTTGGTCGCCGCTCCTTACGCTCCTCCATCACCATGGCCATGGGAATTGCGGCATTGTATTTCGCGCGTTCCTCTTGAACCGTTTGTAAGGCGTGCTGAATTTCGCGGCCCTTCACAGCAAACGGGTCATCGGACACGGCCAGTAGCAACTTATCGAGCTGGTCTAGCATCGTCTTGGCTAGCCCATCAGGTTTGATGCTTTTCAGTTCGCGACGCAACGATGCCTGGAACAATGATTGCGATTCTGTCGGGCTCAGCGTGTGTTGGAAAAGCGTCACCTCGGCTACGGCGGCATGCAGCGGGCTATCGGCCGAACGCTGGCCAATCCGGAACGGTTGATCGGTCGCAGTCGAGCCCTTGAGCTTGTCCGCTTCGACTTCGACATTTTGTTTTTCGCCATTCACATAGAGCGCGATGCCCGCGGCTTTGCCGGAGCCGTCGTAGGTCGCCACAACGTGCGACCATTCGTCGGCCGGCAGCGGCCGCGCGGTGAGCACTTTCATCGCGTTCGACGGCCAATCGACGATAATGTGCATTCCGACTTTATGATCGGCGAAGAGCGTGAGGTCACAACCGCGCGATCGCCGGGCACTGTCCATCCTGGATAGGATCGTGCCGGCGCCCTTTGGCTTGACCCACACGGCCCAGCTAAACGGTTTATCTGCTGCTGGGAAATCAATGCCGGCGTAATCCAAGTGCTGCTTGCCCTCAAAGACCGGTGAGTCGCCGAATAAATCTGCTTCCCACTTCGGCGCGACCGATTTAGCATCCACGGCGACGACGCCGTTCGTTACCGCTACGTGAGCTATCGTGTCCGTCACTTTTTGTAAATCGATTCGAACAGCTTCCCCCGGTTCGTTTTGCGGCCGCGATTTCAGGAAGGCGTCCAACCAAGGCTGACGGTGTTTTTCTATATCTGCGTTGTGCTCGGCGAGCTCCTTGTTCAGGCCGGCAATCTTCGCATCGAATTCGGCCAGCTTCTTTTCGTTCTCTGGGGTCTCTGCCTTTACGACCGGCGGCACATTTCCGCGCGTCTCGGTGTAAACGCCCTTCTCGTTCACATTCCCGAAAAATGCGAACAGCTGATAAAACTCCTTCTGCGAAATCGGATCGAACTTGTGGTCATGGCATCGTGCGCAACCCACGGTTAAACCCAGGAAGACAGTCCCCGTCGTTTCGACTCGGTCGACGACATTCTCCACGAACCACTCGTCCTCAATCGAGCCGGCTTCGGTTACTGTCCGGTGATTGCGGTTGAATCCTGTCGCGATTTGCTGCGCGAGCGTGTGGTTCGGCAATAGATCGCCCGCAATCTGGTCGACGACGAAATCGTTGTAGCGCATGTGCTCGTTGAAAGCATTGATAACCCAATCTCGCCATGGCGACATATTGCGGGAAAAATCGTTCTGGTAGCCGTTCGAATCGGCGAACCGCGCGCCATCCAGCCAATCGGTCGCCATCCGTTCGCCGTAATGAGGCGAGTTCAACAATCGGTCGACGATTCTTTCGTAGGCGTCAGGGGCGTCATCGGCAAGAAAGGCGTCGATCTCCGGAATCGACGGCGGCAGACCGATCAAATCGAAGTACAGTCGGCGAATCAGTCGTTCCTTGGTAGCACGCGGGGCGGGCTCGGTTCCCTCTACTTCCAGCCGTGCGATCACGAAATTATCGATCGGGTTTTGAACCAGATCAGATCGCTTGACGCTCGGCACATCGGGCCGCACCGGGGCGACGAACGCCCAATGCTTTTCATACTTCGCCCCTTGTTCGATCCAGCGCTGCAGTAAAGTGCGCTCCGCGTCGGAAAGTACCTTCTCGCTATCCGGCGGCGGCATCATCTCATCGGAATCTTTCGACATGATCCGATGGATGAGTTCGCTATCCGCCGGCTTGCCAGGCACAATCGCCTTCGCACCGGAATCCAGCTCACTCACTGCGGCATCTGGCCGGTCGAGCCGCAAGCCGGCTTTGCGACTGGCAGAGTCGGGGCCGTGGCATTTAAAGCAGCGATCGGAGAGGATCGGTAGGATATCGTGCCGATAGCCGACTTTGGCTTCTTCGGCTGGCGCCAAGCGTGCGCAGAGCACGATACCCGCAAATGCAAGGACAACTAAACGTGGCCGAGAACCCACGGTCATGACTACCGCCGTACAATGATCGGACCGCCCGAAGTGGAGCTCGATAAAAGGGCCCGACTCTCGGATTAATTGTAGTAGCAGGCGGGCCGTGGCTCCACCTCCGCCACGATGTCGCCTGCGGCAGGCCTAAACTGCGACGAAAGAAGAAGACCGTGCTAAATCGTTCGTCGGCAACTGTTCACGCCTATCCGATTGGGGCCGTATTCTCGCTCCTATCCATCGCTATTTGCGTGTTATTAGCGGCCCTCTGGGTGCGAAGTTTTTGGTTGGAGGATCAGTTCGTCGTATATGCGACCAGTCAACGCTTTGTTGGAATCGGGACCGCACCGGGAGGAGTCGATTTGGTTGTGGGAACCAAAAGCCGCTTTCCTCCGCGGGTCCGAGTCGTACAGTCGCAAGAAAAGGTAATTCATACGCTCGCGAATATGGGGATAGCCTACCCGTCAAGGGTTTGGGCAAGATTTTATTTCGGTGCGGGCATACTCATCGTTCCGATTTGGTTTCTGATTCTCCTCTTCGCACTCGTTGCCGCAATACCCTGGGTACGATGGCTACGACGGCTTGGCGTGCGTACATTACTGCTTGCCGCCACGCTCATCGCGAGCGCGGTAGCTACGATCTTCGCATTAAGTCGCTAGTTGACCGGCACCGCGAATCATCGCTCGAGGCATTAGGCATCGTTGATTGAGCATCGTTCAGAGCTGAACGTAGCGCGGCACACTCGTGCCCAGGGGCTCGATGCGCTGCGTGGCCTGGCGATTCTCGCAATGTTGCTATCCGGCCAGCTTCCATTCGGTGAGAACTCGCTGCCGGCGTTCATGTACCATGCACAGGTGCCGCCACCCAAGCATGTGTTCAATGGCGATCTGCCCGGCATCACCTGGGTAGATTTGGTATTTCCACTCTTTCTATTCGCAATGGGGGCCGCGATTCCGCTCGCGCTGACAAGGCGAATTGAGCGCGATGAAAGCGGCTGGAAAATCCTTAGGTTCATTTTGGAGCGCGGACTCCTCCTTGCCTTTTTCGCGCTGTATGTGCAAGCGATCCGGCCAGGCACGATTAGCGATCATCCGACGGCGGCGACGCAGCTCATCGGCCTGCTAGGATTCGCGCTGCTGTTTCCGATCTTTACGCGGGTGCCGGAGGGGTGGCCAAGATCCTTACGATTGTCCATCCGGTTGGTTGGGTGGAGTGGCGCAATCGCGCTACTCACACTGCTCCGGTATCCCGATGGCGGAGGTTTCTCGCTCTATCGCAGCGATATCATTATCGTTGTGCTGGCGAACATGGCAGTCTTTGGGTCGCTTTGCTGGTGGGCAACGCGGAGCAACCTGCTACTGCGATTAGGAATTCTGGGCGTGCTGCTCGCGATCCGTCTCTCGAACATGCCGACCGCCACGCCGGGCTGGGTCAATGACCTCTGGATGTGGTCTCCGGCGAAATGGATCTATCAACTTTACTACTGCCAATACTTGTTCATCGTGATCCCTGGGACCGTAGTCGGAGATATGCTGCTAGCCTGGATGAAAGGTGATTCCACGTTGCAAAGACGTAGTTGGTCGTGTTCTCGGCTGGCGAGCATCACTGCACTGATGCTCGTTATCGTCGGAGTAGAACTCGTCGGACTCTACGCACGTTGGCTTTGGTCGACGACTCTCATGACGTTCACGCTGTGCGGCTGCGGCACTTGGCTGATGCGAAATCCGGTAGATGATACCGAGAAATTGTTTCAATCTCTCTTTCATTGGGCGATCTACTGGCTCGTCTTGGGAATGTTCTTCGAGCCGTATGAAGGGGGCATCAAGAAAGACCATCCGACGCTGAGCTATTATTTCGTTACGACCGGCTTGGCTATCTGCCTACTGATTGCTTTTACTGTCGTTCTGGACGTATTGAACTATCGACGCTGGGCGGTGCTCCTGATCGACAACGGCCAGAATCCAATGATCGCTTACGCAGGAATCAACAACTTAGTGTTGCCGATTCTCGCGCTGACATCGCTCGACACGCTGCTATCTAACTTCGCCAAGTCGCCCTGGGCCGGCTTTGCGAATGGACTCTTGATCACACTGCTCGTCGCAGTCGCCGTGAGTTTCTGCACCCGGCGGAAAATCTTTTGGCGAAGCTGAGGCTCCCCAAAGACTCATTGAGCAGGTGCGGCCATCACATTCACTCGCAACTGCGAAATCGCCTGCGGCGAGTGATAGACGCGCTCGGTTGCCTTCTGAAAATCCTTTTCACTTGCCTGATTGATATCGCAAAACGTTTGTGGATTGCGATCCACCAGCGGGAACCAAGAACTCTGAACCTGGATCATGATCCGGTGCCCGCGGCGGAAGGTATGGAAAACGTCGGGCATCGTCCAATTCACCGCGGCGGTTTCGCCTGGGGTGAATGGTTCTGGCTTTTCGAAGCTGTTGCGGAATTTGCCGCGCATCGGTTCGCCACGCACTAGCTGCTGGTAGCCGCCCAATTGGATGTTGGCAGGATTTGGATCGGGATTGGGAAAGTCGCCCGAATACACGTCGATCAGCTTCACGACAAAATCGGAATCTGTTCCCGAGGTGGAGACTTGCAGCTCAGCCGTCAATGGCCCGGCAAGCGTAACGTTTTCAGTGAGCTCATCGGTTTGATAAACGAGCACGTCTGGGCGCGACGACGCAAACCGTTGATCGTCGTCCATATATTCAGTCGTGCGGTGCAGCGCAATGTTCGGGATATATGGCACTGGTTTGGCGGGGTCGCTCACATACTCGTCGAATGTGATTGCTTCCGCATCTGTTGGCGCATCAAATGAAAGTCGGCCACCAGCATGCAGATAAAGCGACTTTTCGCTCGTATTCTTTGGCGGCCAAGAATCGAAACGCCGCCATTGGTTGGCGCCGGTTTCGAATACGTTGGCCTCAGAAAGGTTGAACTTTACCGCTTTCACGCCATCAGCGTTCTTGCCCTCGTCAGCCGATTTTTCACTCTTGTCAGCGTCTTTTTCGTCTCCCTTTAGGAAATGCTTGAGGAACGGAAGCTCAAAATGTTCGCGATAATACTCCGCGGTCTTGGCATCGAACGCAACGTTACCCAGGTGATCCGCATCGGGACTCGACCATTGGCCATGCGACCACGGGCCCATTACGAGAACATTGTAGATTCCAGGATTCTGGTTTTCGGTATCGCGGTAGGTCTTGAGTGTGCCATACAGGTCTTCCGCGTCGTACCAGCCGCCAACGACCATCACGGCGGCATGCACATTCTTTAAATGCGGACAATCGGTACGGGCCCGCCACCATGCGTCGTAATTTGGGTGGGCCATGATGTCATTCCAAAACGGCACTTTACCGTGGAAAAACTTTTTATCGGCGTTAGCGACGGAACCTAGGTTGAGATAAAACTCGTAGCCATTGGGCGTCTTGTAATCGAACTCTTTGAGCTTGTCGCGCTTTGGATCTTCGAGCTTTTGCTCGAAGTTGACGAGATAGCCAAATGTGTCGTTGAGAAAAAGCGCGCCGTTGTGATGGACGTCATCTCCCATGAACCAATCGCCCACTGGTGCTTGTGGCGACACGCACTTGAGCGCCGGGTGCGAGTCGATCATGCCGCACGCCGCGTAGAATCCAGGATAAGAAATGCCCATCATGCCGACACGACCGTTGTTATTCGGCACATGTTTCACGAGCCAATCGATCGTGTCGTAGGCGTCGGTGGATTCGTCGGTATCTTTGGGGCCAGCGTGCTTATCGAGAATCGGCCGCACGTGCACAAACGTACCTTCGGAGGCGTACCTTCCGCGCACGTCCTGCTGGGCGAAGATGAACTTTTCTTTCGCATAGTAATTCAACGGTCCGCGCGGAGTCGGGCGCACATCTTCGCCATATGGCTTGAGCGAGTATGGCGTGCGCGTGAGCACAATCGGATACTTTTGGTCGTTGCTCTTAGGAATGTACATGGCCGTGAAAAGATGCACGCCGTCTCGCATCGGTATGTTGTATTCGTACTTGGTATAGTGCTCCTGCAAATAGGCGAGCTCAGGGGAAACTGCTGCCTTCGCGGGAACCACCGCAAATAGAGCGGCAGTGAAAACAAATAAGGTTGGCGCCCAAGCGAAATAAGGCGGCGGCGACTTCGCTCGTCGTGATCGCGTAATCATCGAGTTTGTTCCATTGGTCCTGTTGCCACTTCCAGCCGATGGGTTCAGCTTAATCTCGAATCGCTCGGAGCACCAATTCTGACGTCGACCGGAGCGAATTGCGCCGCCCGCAATTGTGCAGTGAATAAATTAGCGCGTTCGCCTAACGTGCAAATGGCCGAAGAACAATTCCTGCTGCCAGAAGCGACATCAATTGCAGCGTTGTCGAAGGTTCGGGCACCGCGGCGCTGCCAATGCCGCCCCCGCCAGCCGCGCCGAGCGCGCCAAAGTTGGAACGCCAAAGATCGTAGTCGGCGGCATCAACGACGCCGTTGAGGTTGGCGTCGGCGCGCAGATCTGTCGAAGATCCGGCCGTGTCGCGCCAAATTGCATAATCGCGGGCGTCCACGATGCCATCCTGATTGAAATCTCCCGTCAGAGGGGCGGCCAGGTTCACGAGCCGCATGTTGTCGAAGTAAATAGAGGCCGCGTCCGTTCCCCAGTTGCTGTTGAGAGCTAAGTAGATGTTGTACGACGATGCCCCAGCTGGAAGCCCAGACCAGCTTGTGAGCGGAATCGCAACATGCAGTGTTTGGTTGGTGCGCCCGTTGGTGCCGCCCAGGCTGTCGACTTGCGACCAAGTACCGGACGCGGTCTGGATCGCGATGGATTCGTTGATGAACGTTACGCCGGCGTTTTGAGGAATCGAGGCCGTGTTGTACGTGACATCGAACTCGAGACGATAGTTGGCACGGTTGTCGGCTAACGCCAACGCTAGAGCACTGAGTTGAGCACCGGTGAGTGTAATGCCAGCGTCCCAATTGAATCCGCTTCCCGTTTGGGTGACAGCCATACTGTGGGTGCCGGCGGTTGCCCCCGTGGTCGACTGGCCGACGGATGCGGGCTTGCTGTTCGCAAAGTTAGCAAATTGCCAACCTTCAAGATTGTTTTCCCAAGAGAACAACGTTTGCGTCGGCGAACCGTGAGGCGGTGGTGACGGTCCGGAACCGCCGTAATACTGCTGTAAAATGGCTTGCGCCGGTTTGTTCTGTGGCGTATAGCCGGCATCGCTCGTGCCTCCGGCATACGGATTCGTTTCCCAGCTCCACCAAAAGGCGCCGTCCCACCAAGGCTTGGTGTTCATCACCGACAGCAATGCGTGATACGAATCAGCTTGTTCTTGCAGATCAACCGTCGGCGTACCAGGAACACCGTACGGCGCCTGCGCCGCGCCGTCAGCCGATTGATAACCCACTTCGGTGAACAAAACTTGTTTGTTCGACAGCCCACTACTGTTCCGCCAGGCGTCGATCGAGTTGGCCTGATTCTGCCAGGCGGTTGTGAGACCAGCCAGCGTGGTGCTGTTTTGTGTCGCGATAGGAAAGTAAGCGTCAATGCCAATGTAATCGAGCTGGTTCCACCACGGCACATTCTGGTAACCGCCAATATTCTGGCTAAGCGGACCCCAATTCGCAGCGTAAGTCAGCTTACCGCTGTATCGCGAACGCATGTTCGAAATGAGGTTGGACCAATTTGCGTTATTGGAAGACTCTTCCAATGTGTTCATCTCACAGCCGATCGAGAGCAGTTCCACTCCCTTTTGCTGGGCCAAGTCTGCAAAGCTGCCAATGTAGTTCGTGTAGTTTGAAAACCATTGGTCCTTGTTGCTCGGGTCGATGTAGGCGCGCCACGTCCCGGCCGAGTCAGAAACATCCAACATCGGCTTGAGTAGCACCTTCATGCCGAGGCTGTGGATCGTGTCGATGGCGTGAGCAACGGAGCTCATTGTCGAACTGTATCGAGAGAAATCTGCGGCCATCGTATTGGCAGTCGTAGAACTCTGGAACCACCAGAAGTTCAGCGCGACCGTATCGGTGCCCACCATCGACATATTGAGAAGCGACTGGTCGGAGCCGGCGCTAGAGAGCACGTCGCTACCAAAGGACGTGTACGACATGCCCTGGTACGCCGGCGCAGCCAGCGCCCTGGAAGCGAATGCTCCCACCACCGCCAGCGCCAGAATGAGAAATGCCCGATTTATGAAAAAACTCCCGTGGCCAGAGCTGCCAAGCGGCCATTATAGCGAGCTGCCTGCGAATTGCCCAAAAGAATCGCCGAGCGGCGAGGCTTTACGCACCGAACCGACTAGACAGGTTCGACTGGGCTTGGCATTTTTTCGGCTGCTTGAAGTTGGTGCGGAGCGATGATCGGTTTGTCTCCGGTTAACTTGCGAATCACCGCGTAAAACACGGGAGTTACGAACAACCCAAATACGGTAACACCAATCATGCCATAGAATACAACCGTTCCCAGTGCCTGTCGCATTTCCGCCCCTGCACCGGTCGCCACAAGCAACGGCAACACGCCCAAAATAAATGCAAAGCTGGTCATCAGAATTGGCCGCAAGCGCAACCGCGCGGCGTTAATTGCCGCCCGGCCAGCGCGCAGTTCTGGATCGTGCTCTTGCTGCTGCTTCGCAAATTCCACGATAAGCACTGCGTTCTTCACACTCATGCCCGCAAGCACAACGAACCCGATTTGGGTAAATATGTTATTGTCGTGCCCCGTGAGATACACACCCGCGATGCCGCACAGCAAGCACATCGGCACGATCAAGATGATTGCCGCCGAAAGCGCGAAGCTCTCGTACTCGGCCGAGTGCGTAAGGAAGACGAATAGAACGCACAGTGGGAAAATGTACAGCGCCGTGTTACCGGCAGTCTCCTCCTGGTACGCAAGCTCGGTCCACTCGTAGCTGAACCCAGCAGGCAAGACCTTCTTGGCGAGATTGCCCATAATCTCAATTGCCTGCCCGCTGCTGACGCCAGGCGCGCCCGCCCCGTTGATTTCGGCGGAGGGATAAAGATCATATCGATTGATGCGGTCGGCATCCGCAATGTCTTTAAGATCCATTACCGTGCCGAGCGGAACCATATCGCCAGCATTGTTGCGCGTTTTCAGCTGCGCCACATCCGACGCCACCGCTCGGAAAGGCGCATCGGCTTGGGCAATCACTTTATACGTGCGGCCTAAGTAATTAAAATCGTTGATGTAGAAGCTGCCCATATTCACCTGCAGCGTCTGGAAAATATTCGTAACCGCTACATTCTCTTTCTTCGCTTTTACACGATCGACGTTCGCCCACAATTGTGGAACGCTGGCGCGGAATGAGCTGAATGTCGCCGCGATACGAGGATCTTTACCGGCTTCGGCAATGAGCGCCTGCGTGGCAGCCTCGAGTTGCTGTGGCGTTGCATGCCCGGAGCGGTCCTCCACTTGCATTTTGAAACCACCCGCTTGTCCAATGCCTTGCACTGGCGGCGGCAGAAGCACGAGCGAGAACGCCTCTTGGATATGACTGTATTCCTGATTCAAATATGCGGAGATCGCTTTCGCAGACTGCTCCGGCTTGCCGTTGCGCTCTGAAAAGTGCTTGAGCGGCAAAAAGATCACGGCCGCATTCGTTTGATTCGTCCCCGTCAGCAGGTTAAGGCCAGTGACTGCAAACGTGCCCTCGATGCCCGGCCTTTTCATCGCGATTTCAGACATGCGAGCCAAGACTTCATTTGTGCGATCAATCGACGAGGCATCAGGCAACTGCAGCGCCACGATCAAGTAGCCCTGATCTTGCGCGGGAATGAATCCAACGGGAACTGTCTTAAAGCCCAAATAGGTCACGAACAAAAGACCGGCATAAACGGCGAGGACCAGGACGGAAAGCCGGACCGCGTAATGAAGAACACTAACATAGGCGGCGTTCAACTTGTCTAAGCCGAAGTTGAACAATCGGAAGAACCAGCCTAGCGTTAGATCAACGAATCGGGTCAACAAATCGCGCTTGGCGGTGTGCGGCTTAAGAATCAATGCGGCAAGCGCGGGACTGAGTGTCAACGAATTGAAAGCCGACAATAACGTCGAGAACGAAATCGTCAACGCGAATTGGCGATAGAACTGCCCCGTAATTCCACTGATGAACGCCACCGGGACGAAAACGGCCGTGAGACCGCATGCGATAGCAATGACGGCCGGCGTCACCTCTTGCATGGCGCGGTAAGTCGCATCGCGCGGCGAAAGGCCAGCTTCGATCCAACGATCGACGTTTTCCACCACGACGATGGCGTCATCCACCACGATGCCGATCGCGAGCACCAAACCGAACATCGAGAGGTTGTTCAGCGAGAAGCCAAACACGGCCATCACGCCGAACGTGCCCACAATCGAAACAGGAATCGCGAGTAGCGGCACGATCGACGCGCGCCAATTCTGGAGAAATACCAACACGACGAGCGCGACGAGCGCGATCGCCTCGAGCAGCGTTTTCACAACGTCTTGAATACTGTCGCGAACAAACGTGGTCGTATCATAAGGAATCGCGTAATCGACACCGGTAGGAAAATTCGCCTTCAGTTCTTCGAGTTTTTTGTAAATTGCATTTGCAGTGGCAATCGAATTGGACCCAGGCAACTGAAACACGCCGATGCCAACCGCAGGCTTACCGTTGAAGTGAGTGTTCGTCGTGTAGTCGGCGGCGCCCAAGTCGATGCGAGCCACGTCCTTCAACCGCGTGACGCTTCCATCGGCGCCGGTCTTAATAACGATGTCCGCGAACTGCTGCGGTTCGACAAGCCGGCCTTGCGCATTGATTGTGTATTGGAACGGCGTTGTACCCGCGGGCAACGGCGGCCCGCCGACGATTCCCGCTGCCACTTGAATATTCTGCTCCTGAACCGCGGCAATTATGTCTTCCGCGACAATTTTCCGAGACGCCATCTGTTCGGGATTCAGCCACAACCGCATCGAATAATCGCGGGCGCCAAAGATCACGAGGTCGCCAACGCCCGGCAGGCGTGCCAGTTCGTCTTTAACTTGCAGCGTCACGAAATTGCTCAAGTACAGCGGCTCGCGGCTGTTGTCTGGTGAATAAACCGCGATACCCAATGTGATATTCGGCGAGGCCTTCTTCACAACAATGCCGGCCCGCTGTACGTCTTGCGGCAACAGCGGCTGGGCAATGGCCACGCGATTTTGCACCTGCACCTGGGCGATATCGAGGTCCGTTCCCAGCTTGAACGTGACGGTCAGAGTCATCGTGCCGTTGTTCGTGCTCTGGCTAGACATGTAAATCATGCCTTCCACGCCGTTGATCTGCTCCTCGATGGGCGTCGCGACCGTTTCGGCAACTGTCTTCGCGTTGGCGCCGGGATAGTTGCAAGTGACGGTCACCGTCGGTGGTGCAATATCCGGATACTGCGCAATCGGGAGTGTGAAGATAGAAATAGCGCCCACGATTACCGTGACAATCGAAAGCACGGCCGCGAAAACGGGGCGGTCAATGAAGAAGTAGGCGAATTTCATTTACGCGTGGCAGGCACCGGGCGAGTCGCAGAGGGAGGCTGATTGCCCTCGTTGGGTTTGGATTGTGAAGACGTTGCATCGTTGCTGGGCGCCATGCCCGCGATATCTACCCCAGGATCGGAGAAATCCGCTTCGTTCACCTTGATATCAGTTTCGATCGGATTCACCACCGAGCCAGGTCGGGCATGCATCTGACCGTTGATCACCACACGATCCTCGGGCCCGATGCCAGAAACGACCGATCGTAGCCCGCCGAAGAGAGCACCGAGCGCAACCGGGCGGACGCTTACTTTGTTTTCTTTATCAACCACCAGCACATCACGCTGACTCTGGTCATTGCCAATTGCCGTATCCGGAACGAGCACAGCGTGATATCGACCGCTACCCGGGATCCTCAGTCGTGCAAACAAACCTGGAATGAGTTCACCCGACTTATTCTCCAACACACCACGAATGCGCTGCGTGCCGGTCGTCGTATCGACGTGGTTATCGACAAAATCGATGACGCCTTTGTGCGGATAACCGGTTTCATTTCCCAGTTGCACGTAACAAGGCACTCTTCCGCCGCGCGTGCTCAGCAGCGCGCGTTCCTTGGCGAGCTTCACATACTTCAAGACCGAGTTTTCATCCACATCAACGTAGCACCAGATCGGTGATACGGATTGAACGGTCGTCAGCATGGTCATTTGGCCCATGGCCGTGCCGCCCATGACAAGATTTCCGACCGTCACGGCCTTATTGCTCACACGCCCATCGATCGGCGACAAAACACGACACCACTCCAAATTCAGTTGACTGAATTCTTCTGCCGCTTTCGCAGCAGCCAGCGCCGCCTTAGTCTGTTCTACGACCGCCCCCGCGTTATCTAGCTCTTGCTGCGAAACAGCGCCCGGATTGCTCTTCTTCAACGTAGAGACTCGCTGATAAGTAACGTTAGCAATGGCAAGAGTGGCCTCCGCTTTCTGCTCGTCCGCGATCTTCGAATTCAAATCGGCCTTGAACGGCCGATCATCAATCAACGCTAGCAAATCGCCCTTCTTAACGATCGAACCTTCTTGAAATGGCATCTCTGTAATCAACCCGCTGACACGGGCAGCCACGTTCGCCACCTCGGGCGCTTGAAGATAACCTGTGTACGTATCCCACTCGACCACGTCTTTCTCCACCGGGTGGGCAACGCTGACATCGGCCGGTGGCGGAGCCGATGCGACTGGGCTTTGTTTATGACACCCGACCGCACTGGTTACGACGAGCGCGACCAGGCTCGCAAATCGCAGCCATTCGGCCCGCCGCACCAAACTTTCTCGCAATGGTTTACACATGATTATTCGATCGCCCCAGCGATTATTCTTATCGACGAGCCCGCCGCTTTTTGAAACACGCGGGCTTTGATGTAGCAGAGAGTCAATTCCGGCAGTTGGTTCAGCTAGCTCACACGATGTTAGATTTTGCGGCCCGACGTCTACTCGATGGAACGAGACGGCGCGAATCCGCCGTACGTCCACGCCCAACTGCCTTTTTGACGCGCTTCTTCGACGAAGCTTCGCACTCTTTTTGGTACGCCTCAAGAATGGCTTTCACCATTGCGCCGAATTTTTCGGCGATGTCCTCGCAGCGCACCCGATTCTGCAACTCGACCCCCCGCCGTTCACTGCGAACGAGACCAGCCTCGCGCAGAATTTTGAAGTGTTGCGACAACGTCGATTTCGGCAACGGTGTCGACTTGACGTTCGCAAACGTGGTGCAGTTCTTGGTGCAATCGGCACTTAACAACTGCATAAAGATCTCCACCCGCACCGGATCTGAAAGGGCGTACAAAACGCCCTGCACGGTGATCTCGTCTGGATGCGGATGGTAGATAGGCCTCACGCTTAAAGTTTAGGTCTCCATGGCGGCTTTGTCCAATAGTTCACAAAACGTGGACTATGGAACTATTGGCCAGTATTAGCAAGCAGATTCCTAAAATTGGCCTGCTCCAGCCTAATTACCCCAACGAAATAAGTCACCCAGCGAAACCCCCCTCCGACCGCAGCTAAGGCAGGCGGGTAATCCCTCTAGTTGGGCGCGGGCTTTTCACCGCCCGATGCGCTCTTACCAGCCGCGCCATGGAAGTCCTTCCACAGCCATTCGAGTGCTTCGGGAAGCGTCTGTTGCTTTACGCTTCCTTCGCAATGGCCCGCGTTGCGGACAAACACGAACTGGTATTGGTAGCCCTTTTCGGCCAGCGCCTTGGCCAAATTCTCGTTGGCCACCACCCAATCGTGCATGTTGTCGTGCATCGAGTTGGGATTCAAAAGATCTCGATCGCCAACCTCGAGCCAAATCCGCAACGGCTTTGCCGGGCTGTTCGGAATTAGATGTTCGTGAAACTCCCAAGCGCCGTGCGGCGTTTCCGAATTGTGTGGCCACTGTTGATTTACATAAGTACCGGAATACGTGAGCACGCGGTGATAAAGCTCCGGGTGATACCATGCCATCGCCAAGGCGCAAGATCCTCCCGAGCTGCAGCCCATGGTCGCTCGGGCATTCGGGTCATTCGTCAGCTTCACGTTGCATTTCGATTCAACGAACGGCAGCACTTCTTTCTCGACGAACTCCGCGTACTTGCCAGACATCGTGTCGTACTCAAGGCCCCGCTCACTGCCTTGCGCATCGCCGCTGCCATTGCCGATTGAAATCGCGATCATCGCCGGAACGCGATGCGCCGCGATCAAGCTATCCAATGCGGTGAACATTAGCTGGTCAGGCCCATCCGCCCCCACGATGAATGGGGCGTTAGTGCCTGTCACATATTGCTTCGGAACATAGACCGTAACTTTTCTGGTGTAGGGTGCCGGATGACTGGTCATAACAACGAGCTTGGCTGGATCGTCTGGATCCGCCGTGCCGAACGTGTTCTGCTCCCGCGCTATCCCGGGATAGATCTTGCTGTCGGTAGAATCCATCTTGAGACTGAAAATCTCGCCCCTGGGCACGCCCTCGGCCGCGGTCATTTCCGGCGCGCGTTCATGCGTCGGCCCAACGATAAAGTTGCCTTCCCGATCCACCGGAGGCACCTGCCCGTCAGGCAGCTCTTTGGCGTCGACGTATCCCGGCGTATGCGGATCGCGCGTCGGCGGTGTCGGTCGACCCGCCGCGGACGATGGCGCCCTTACAACAGCTAGAAAAGCAAGCGACAACATTGCAATCGGAAGCTTCGTTTTCATTCGACCCAGTGTACCGCAATTCTGTTTACAATGTGGCTTTACGAGCGGTGATCCTAAACCTCGATAATTCAGCCTTTGGCATGAAGTATTTCGTCGGCACGAGTGGCTACTCTTACGCGGCATGGAAAGGCATTTTCTATCCACCCAAATTGCCTGCCAAGGAAATGTTAGGTTTTTATAGTGAGCATTTCTCGGCGGTTGAAATCAATGGCACTTTTCGCAAGCTGCCAAAGCTGGAGGCTGTGAAATCTTGGATCGAACAGGTGCCCAAGGGCTTTCGCTTCACGCTGAAGGCGCCGCAAGCGATTACACACTTCAAACGCCTGAAAGAGGCTGAAGGAATCACAAACGAATTACTGACTCTGGCAAAAGCTATCGGCAAGCGCCAAGGCCCCGTCTTGTTTCAGCTGCCGCCGAACTTCAAAAAAGACTTGCCGCGCCTTGACGCTTTTCTGACCATGCTGGATGGCCGCGCTCCCTGCGCATTCGAATTCCGGCATGCAAGTTGGTTCGATGATGAAGTGTTTAACTGCATGAAGACGCACCGGTGCGGCCTGTGTATCGCCGACGCCGACGATCTTCCTCAACCTGAGTTCGTAGCCACTGCTAATTGGGCGTACCTCCGACTTCGTCGCGAGAAATATACCGCCAAACAACTACAACTCTGGATCGACAAACTGCTCGCAGCCAAGCTTCGAGAGGCCTATGTATTCTTCAAGCACGAAGACACCGGCAGCGGTCCCAAGCTTGCCACCCGTTTCATCAAGCTGGTCGACTCCTTGGATAAGTAATACCGCCGACTACGACGCAAGTCTTGTAATTTGCAGCGCGAGGTCCGAATGACATTGAGTAAGCTAAGTTCCGCCGTATTGCCGTTAGCGCTCGCGTGCTGCTTTTTTTCACTGTTAAAGGCGGATCCAACCGCGTCCCCCAAGCCTGTAATATCACTCGAAGCCGAGCTGGCCGCAAAAGCAATTCAAGTGCCCGCTGGCTTCACCTTGAAGACCGTCGCCAGCGAGCCCAATTTGGCGAATGGTGTTTCCTTTTGCTTCGACCCGTCCGGTCGAATATTTGTCGCCGAAACCTATCGCGTTGGCAAAGGAATCGAAGACGATCGCTCCCACATGGATTGGCTGGACGATGATCTCGCCTGCCAAACGGTCGCCGACCGCCGCGCATACCTCATCCGGCATCTCGGCGACAAAGTTCACAAATTTGAAGAAGCCAGCGAGCAGGTACGCCTTCTGGAAGACCGCGACGGCGACGGCCTCTACGAAACTTCATCGATCTTCTCGACGGGCTACAAGAACATCGAGGATGGAACCGCGGCCGGCGTGCTTTGGCACAACGACCGTTTACTCTTTACTTGCATACCGTCGCTGTGGGAACTCCGAGATCGTGACGGTGATGGCAAAGCCGAAGAACGCCGCGCGCTGAGCACCGGCTATGGAGTGCGTACCTCCTTCTACGGCCACGACTTGCACGGCCTCTGCAAGGGACCTGACAGCAGAATCTATTTTTCGATCGGCGACCGCGGTCTGAACGTTCAAACGCCAAACGGCGTGATTGTAAATACAAATTCGGGCGCCGTGCTCCGCTGTCAGCCAGATGGCAGCCAACTGGAAATCTTCGCAACAGGACTACGCAATCCCCAAGAACTCGCATTCAACGAATTCGGCGATCTATTCACGGTCGACAACAACTCCGATTCCGGCGACAAGGCCCGGCTTGTTTACATCGTCGAAGGCATGGATGCCGGCTGGCGGATGCCCTATCAGTATTTGTCCGATCGCGGACCGTTCAATCGCGAAAAAATTTGGGAACCGCAAAACGATGAGCAACCGGCTTCGATCGTTCCCCCAGTAGCCAACATCACCGATGGCCCCTCTGGATTGGTTCACTACCCAGGCACCGGCCTTCCCAAGACTTACGATGGCGCATTCTTCGTCGTTGACTTTCGCGGCGCCCCAGCAACAAGTGGTATCCGTGAGTTCTATACCGAGCAGCAAGGCTCAACGTATCGTCTCACGAAATACAAAACATTTGTCAGCGGCGTGCTCGCGAGCGATTGCGATTTCGGCCCCAATGGCGATTTCTACATTCTCGATTGGGTAGAGGGCTGGGTTGGACCTGGCAAAGGGCGTATCCACCGCGTGACGTCTGAAGATCCCGACGCCGTTAAACAGCGGGCAGAAATGCAAGCTGCGATGCGGAAAGTGCCTTCCGCATCGGTCCGTGATCTAATTGCACTGTTAGGGCATCCCAATATGCGGGTGCGTCAGGCTACCCAGGAACGACTTGTCGCAATCGGTGAGGCTGCAACTTCATCATTGAAAACATTGGTCGCCAATAACGATGCGCCTCTTTTCGCTCGAATCCACGCGATTTGGGCGCTCGGCGAAGTCGCCGAAAATAAGCCAGAGCTTTTCGAGTCCATCGCCCTTCTCTGCGACGACAAGAATCTAGAAGTGCGAGCCCAGGCTGCCCGAACGCTGGAGCGAGCTGCGAAGAGCAGCGAAGATGCACGCCAACACTTGGGCCATTCGCTAATACCTCTGCTCGCAGACGCGTCGCCGCGAGTTCGTTCCTTTGCCGCAATCTCGCTCGGAAAGTTGCGCGATACGCACGCTGCGACACCGCTGATGCAAATGGCCGCCAAAGATGGCAATGACCCGGTTCTGCGCCATGCCATCGCGAGGGCGCTTTCCGCCGTTCAATCCGATGCCGACCTCGCCGCGGCTGCCACCGGCGCAAATGACGCCGAGCGACTTGTTCTCGTAGTCGCATTAGGAAAACAAAAATCTCCGTTGGTCGCTAAATTCTTGAAAGATTCCTCCGATCGCATCGTGCTCGAGGCCGCGCGCATCATTTGGGATACTCCGATTCCAACGGCAAGCGCTCAACTGGCAGCGCTGATCGATCAAGTTCCACCAACTTCCGATCCGCTTGCCAGGCGAGTCTTGGCCGCGAATATTTCCGGGCGATCGCCAGATAACCTGCGCGCAATCATCCGCTTCGCTTATCAGCCTCAGATGAGCGACACGCTGCGAGATTTGGCGTGGAACCAAGTTCGCACGTGGGCCGCACCATCGTCGCGCGATTCAGTAGACGGAGACTGGCGGCCACTCGAAGCTCGCCCAAAGACGGACGTCGTAAACGCCCTGCGCGAAGCGATGCCGAAACTCACAGAAGTTGCCGCAACGAATCCCGGCGGTTTAATCCTGGCCGCCGAGTTCGAAATCGAAGACGCCTACCATCCGCTCCTCGCCGTCCTCGCGAACGATGCACAACCCGAAGCCACGCGGGCTACCGCACTCTCCGCATTCGCAAAGGCTCCTGATTCAATCGCCCATCAAGCAATTGAGACCGGCCTCAAATCACCCCACGAGTCCGTTCGTGTTGCAGCGCGCAAGTTGTGGGCCGACCGCTTTCCTTCGGAGGTTGTCGATCAGCTGCAAGAAACGCTCGATTCTGGCGTCGTTCATGAGCGTCAATCTGCTCTCGATACGCTCGCTGGGCTCCGTACGCCGCCGGCAAATGCTGTAGTCGAGAATTGGCTTGAGCGATTGGAACGCGGGGAGTGTCCTGCCGCGCTTCAAATTGAAGTACTCGATGCGGCCGCAAAATCCAACGATGCTCATTTGGTGGAGCGTCAAAAACAGTTCGTCGAGAAGCTCGCTGGCGAAGGCCCCCTCAAAAAGTTCTCCGGATGCTTGGACGGCGGCGACGCCGAGCGCGGGCGCAAGATTTTTGATACAAACGATAAGCTCGCGTGCCGCCGCTGTCATTCGACGAAGCCGGGCGAAACGCTGGTTGGACCGTGCCTGGCAAACGTCGGCGGTCAACGCAAAGCGGAAGAGATTCTCGAATCCATCGTGCTCCCCAACGCCAAGATCTGCGAAGGTTTTGATACGGCAGTCCTCCAACTCGATTCGGGAAAGGTCGTCACAGGCATCATTCGGCATGAAACCGCTTCGAAAATCGAACTCGTGGATGCCGCAGCGAAAACAGTCATCGTCGATCCATCGACGGTCGAAAGCCGAGTCAAAGGCAAGTCGGCCATGCCCGAGAATCTGATCGACCAAATGACGCAGCGCGAACTGCGCGATCTGGTGGCGTTTCTATCGCAGTTGAAAACCAGCGAACCGACCGCCACGTCGAATTCCGGCGCCAAGTGAATCGCTCCACTTGCCGCTGATTGTTAGCCGCGATGACCTAGTGCGATTCGTCCGCGAGCGGCGTCGTATCTGCCTGGAATTTGTACTCCCATTCATCGAAGTACAAATTATGCCCATCGATCTCGATCTCGCCGCGCTGAAAATCGGTCGGTTCACTGCGGAAGCTGGTCTTCGGCGGCTCCAACTCGCGCCCGTAGTCAAGATTCACGATCAAGCGATAAGGATCGATATGCCCACAAAAAAAGTCGCGTACCCGCGGATCGGAATGATCGCGAACTCCATAGGAAGCATCGGCCGGCAACCAACCCCACGGTTCAATGTAAATCTCTGACCAGTCATGCATGTTGAGATCGCCCGGCTTCGTTTGCCAGCCAGACTGCCAGCGTGCCGGAATGCCCGCCGCTCGGCACAGCGTAATAAAACTCGTTCCCTGCACACCGCAATCGCCGCGGCGAGCGGTAAGACCTTTCACCGACAAGCTCGGAATAATGCAGTATTCATTCTCCGCGCACCACGGAACGTTTTTCGATATCCAACGAAAGACCCGTCGCGCTTTCTCCAGCGGATTCTGCTCGTCGCCGATAATCTCTTTCGCAAGTTGCTTCACTTCCGGCGTGAACACAATATGCGGCGGCCGCTCGGCCGTAAACTCGCGATAGATATCGCCGTTCGTGTCGTACGGCTTTACCTTGGCCGGATCGAGCTTCGGGCAATACGCACTCGTCAGATAATCGAACACGATCTTGAAGTGCGGTGCTTTGCTCGCGTCTGAAATCGTTTGCTCGAAATAAATCGTCCGCTGCGGAGCATCCTTCGAAGCAATCTTTCCATCGGGCGGATCGCTGCTGATGAGTTTCACATCATGCTGCTGGCGATATTCCTGCGGAAACGGCAACCACGCGCGAACCTGTGCGCCGGGCTTCACCCGAGGATTGTTGTCACGCACCGTGAGCTCGTAAGTAATGTGATGCTTCACCGGATAAACCATCGGGTCGCTCGAAGCCGCCGACAGCTTCACCAGTTTTTCCACGAGCGCGGTCGTGTTGAAGTCCTTCTTCGCTTCAATATGCTGCTGCCGTTGCTTCGCCTCTTTGCTGAAACGAAACAAGTTCGGCACCGCCCGCGAAAAATAGCGCGGCTCACCATCGATCATTCGAAAATTCAGGTTCCCCTCTTTCCGCCAACGCTCGACGTCGTCTTTGGTCGCATCGGGCACACTCTTCTGAATTTCCACGAACACCTGTTCGTTCGTCAGCGGGAAGTCCTGCCGAGTGCGGCGTAAAACCTCCAACTGGATTGCCGCTTCGTCGTTGGTGATCGGAGCGTCCGGATTCGCAATCTGTGACTTCAGCAGCTTTTCCGCTTCGGAGAACTTCCCGGCAGAAATCAGCTTGTCGACTTGCGACTTCTGACTTGGCTCAGATTGCTTCGCACCTAGTGAACACATGACGAACACCGCACCCACGAAAAACACGGTAGCCGGACTAATAGCTCGAACGGACATTGTCAGCCCCAACAGATTTAGGAGAAACTCAAATGGCTGTCTGACTAGCATACGGCACGCCGACTCCGCTGAAAAGCAATTCGGCCACAACCGTCCGGCGAAACGACGGCCAGCCGCCTTCCAAGTACAATCGTTACCAGCCGTCCGGCGATCCTTTTTCTTAAAGCTCGGAGCGAACGACGTATATGATAAAGGCCCTCCTGCCCCTTGCGATTACAATCACGGCCGTTTGGTGGAATGCCGCCTCGCTAGCCGATGAGAACGCCGGCGGTGTGGCGCGGGGCGCAGCCTTGCATCATTCCTACGGAACTTACGCCGGCGAACTACGCACCGCCAACGGCCACATGGACGACGCCCGGCTCCTCACCGAACTCGGCGAATTGCACGCCAACACCTACAACTGGCTGATTTCCCGTGCCAACACCGACTGGGAAGATCTGCACAAATTTTTGCCGCTCGCAAAGACGCATAACATAAGAGTGTGGGTTACACTCTTACCGCCCTCCGAATCGGCCCCGAAAACCAAGCACAACTCCGAGCCATACCGACTGGACTACGAACGCTGGGCGGCCGAACTCGCCGAACTCGCCTCTCGCGAGCCGGCCCTCGTCGCTTGGAGCATCGACGACTACGCCTACAACCTAAAAACGTTTACGCCCGATTACATGGAGAAAGTCATCGCCGCCCAACGTGCAAAGAATCCGAACTTCGCCTTCGTTCCGTGCGTCTACTACAAACAGGCAACTCCCACGTTTGCAGAACGCTACAAAAAGTTTTGTGACGGTATTCTGTTTCCCTATCGCAGCGAATCAACGACCGCTGGCTTCCAAGACGCCGAGTCCGTCGTTCCCGAAGTGAAATCACTGAAGCAGCTGTTTGGCGAAGACTTCCCCATCATCGTCGACATTTACGCGACCAAACATAGTCGCCTAGGTCCGTCCACGCCGGAGTATGTCGAACAAGTAATGGAACTCGCCCAGCCAGTCGCAGATGGCATCCACATTTACCGCCATCAAAACAAGCTCGATCCCAACGAGCGGCCGAAGTTTGACATCATCCAACGCGTGATGAGCTCGTGGTAGCGCCGCTTGTCCACCACGAGTGATGCGTCGGCTACGCGATGATCTCTGTAACGACGCGCGCCGGCTCGACGCCAATCAGCCGCTGGTCGAGTCCTTGAAACTTATAAGAGAATGTAAGCGGATCGAACCCAAGCTGGTGCAGGATCGTCGCATGAAGATCGTGCACATGCACCCGATTCTTGGTGGCGTTAAATCCGAAATCGTCACTCTCACCAATGGTCACGCCCGGCTTGATGCCGCCACCAGCCAGCCACATCGTAAAACAGTTCGGGTGATGGTCGCGGCCATCGTTACCGCCCCCTTGGACCATCGGCGTGCGGCCAAACTCGCCGCCCCAAACGACCAGTGTTTCATCCAGAAGACCACGCTGCTTGAGATCTTTAATTAGCGCCGCGCACGCCCGATCGGTCGTGGCGCAATTTTCCTTGATGTCGTGCGTAAGATTGCCGTGCTGATCCCAAGCCTCGTGAAAAATCTCCACGCACCGCACGCCGCGCTCCACCAAACGCCGAGCCAACAAACACGTGGCCGCGAACGAAGGCTTTCCGGGCTCCGCACCGTACATTTTGAGAACGTGCTCGGGCTCGCGCGAAATATCAATCGCATCCGGGGCCTCGGCCTGCATGCGATACGCCATCTCGAACGAATTGATCCGCGTCGCAATCTCCGGATCGCCCACCTCGGCCAAGTGCTGACGATTAAGCGCGTTTACAGTATTGAGCGAATCCCGCTGCAGCTCACGATCGACGCCAGCCGGATTCGATAAATACAACACGGGGTCGCCGCTCGTCCGAAACGTTACGCCTTGGTAAACCGTCGGCAAGAACCCGCTGCCCCAATTCGAATTGCCGCCGCTAGGCCCCTTCTTACCGGTGCTGAAGACCACAAACCCCGGCAAGTTCTGCGTTTCGCTGCCCAAACCATAGAGCGTCCACGCGCCGAGGCTCGGCTTGCCGAACTGCTGCGAGCCCGTGCTCATCAGCATTTGGCCAGGCGCGTGGTTGAACGCGTCCGTCACCATCGATTTTACGATCGCGATATCGTCCACCACTTCGCCCAGGTGCGGCAACAGTTCGGAAAGCTCTGCACCGCATTGGCCGTGCCTGGCAAATTTGAACTTCGGCCCCAGCAGTTTCGAATTCGGGTTGATGAACGCGGCCCGATAACCTTTCAGTAATTCGGCCGGCGGCAACGTGCCGTCGAACTTCGCAAGCTGCGGCTTGTTGTCGAACAGTTCTAAATGGCTCGGAGCGCCGGCCATGAACAGGAATATAACGCTCTTCGCGCGCTGCCGAATCGGCGACGGTTTCACTGCCAGCGGATCCGCCGCGGCCCGCGCTGCGCTGACTCCCGCCAGCTGCCCCAGCGCAATCGCTCCCAAACCGACGCCACATTCCTTCAGGAACCAACGTCGTGCCAGCGCTTCTGGCCGGATGTTCGCGTAGAGATGATCTTGGCAGCTCATGATCGGTCCATCTTCCCGCAACGATTGTTGTCACTCGTTCGTAATTGTCTCGTCCAAATTCAAAATCACACGCGCCACCGCCGTCCACGAAGCCAATTCGCCCGGCGAAACTCCGTTCGGCATTTTCATGGCAAGCTTCTGTTTACCCTGTTCACCATCGGCCAAAAGCGGCCACGGATCTTCACCAGAACTTGTGAATCGCTGCCGCTCTTGATTCAGAAAATCCTCAAGCACGCGCAGCTCCTGACCGTGTGGCTCGCGCGAAACGCAGCGCTTCATCGCAGCATCAATCCGATCCTCGTCCGTCGGCGCAGCATTTCGCAGAACCGTCAAAGTCAACGCTCGCGCACACTCGACGAAAATCGGCTCGTTCAGCGTCGTTAGCGCTTGCAACGGCGTATTGGATCGCGCCCGACGAGCACAGGCGACCTCGCCCACCGGCGCATCGAAATTCTGCAGCATCGGATACGGCACGGATCGGAATCGGAACGTGTAAAGACCCCGACGATAACGATCGGGCCCAGTTGCAACTTTCCAGGTCTTCGGTCCGTAGCTTGCCGGCGGTTTGAACAGGAATTCCGGAGCCGGCGGAAAAACACTCGGGCCGCCTATTTTGTCATCCAGCAAACTACTAGCCGAAAGCGCGACATCCCGCACAATCTCCGCGTCAACGCGGAATCGCGGGCCGCGCGCGAGTAAACGATTATCGGGATCTTGCTCCAGCAGTTGTGGCGTAACTGCGCTCGATTGCTGATAAGTCGCCGATGTGACAATCAGGCGGTGAATATGCTTGAGGCTCCAATTGTGATCCATCAACTCGACGGCCAACCAATCGAGCAATTCCCGATTCGAAGGCGGATCGCCTTGCATCCCGAAATCTTCCGGCGTGGCGACCAATCCTTTGCCAAAATACGCCTGCCAAATGCGATTCACAATCGATCGCGCCGTCGTCGGTGAACGCCGATCGACCAGCCATTTCGCAAAATCTAGCCGAGTCGGAGGCTGATCGCTCTTCGCCGACTTTTCGAGCGGATGCAGAAACGCCGGCACGCCGCGTTCCACTGCCTCGGCCGGTGCGAGAAAGTTCCCTCGCTCTAACCGATGCGTCGTTCGCATCTTCCCACGTTCGGTTAGAGTGAGCTGCGTCGTCCCCTGCGGATGGCTCTGCCACAGTGCCTCGATCCGTCGGTTCTGCTCTTCCCACTCAGGAACGGTTGTCCGCCAATACTCGAAGACCTTTTGCGTTTCCTCGGCCGTTCGCTGCTCAGGACCGCGATCCACAATCGCCCGCACGTCACTCGGAAGCGGGTCGGCAACCGCGTTGTCGGCCGACGTCACTGCAAATCGGAAACGCCCCAAATTATTCGTTTGGTTGTCGTCACTGTTCCAACCACCATGATCCTGCACCAGCTTGAACGTAAGCCGCACACCTCCGGCCGACTCAATCGGCTTATCGAATTCGAACACAGCCTTGCGCGGCACGTTACTGCGTTCGGGACCAATGTTGATTCCCCAAGCCGTAAGATTGTTCCCATCCGTCGCAAACTCGATGGGCCCCGTCACTCGGCGCTTGCCGCTTCGATCTTCGAACGCTTTCTCTAACTCGCGTTCCGGTGGATTCACATCCGCAGTGGCTTTCGCAATTTGAAGATTACGCTTTTTCTCGGGATGATCGAGCGGCGCCGCCTCGACATTAAACTCCGTCAACGCGCACGTCCCGAAGATCGACCGCCCCGGCCCGCCATGAGGCAGGCTCGGATCATTCATCAACTCCAGCCGCACCGCAGAAACGCGCGGCAACTTCGTCTCGCAAGTAAACTCCGTCGAAAATTTTGTCGGCGCATAACCGGCCGCCAAAATCGAACCGTCGTCCAACACATAATGCTTTTGATCGCCGGATGCTTCTTCCGGTGGACTGACGACCGTCCAGGTCGGCTGATTCTTGCGGACCGTCTTCTCCCACTCCGCCATGCGCTGCTGCCAGTCAGGACTGTCCGCTTGAAGCTGATCCTCGATCCGCCGAATGACATCCCCAGTCGCCTGCCATTCGCTTTGCTGCTCAGCAGTGTAGACGCTCGTCTGCGACTCATAGCAGTTATTGAGGAATGCAAACATCTGGTAGTACTCGGTCTGCGTCAGCGGATCGTACTTGTGGGTATGACACTGCGCGCACTGAATCGTGATCCCCAAAACACCCTTGCCGATCGCGTCCATCCGGTCGTACATCGCTTCCATTCGGAACTGCTCAGGATCAATGCCGCCCTCTTCATTGATCATGGAATTCCGCAGAAAGCCCGTCGCGACCTTGTCGTCCTGCGTCGCGTGCGGCAACAAGTCACCCGCGATCTGGTCGATAACGAATTTGTCGTACGGCAAATCCTGATTCAGCGCATTGATCACCCAATCGCGATACATCCATACGAAGCGTGGCTTGTCCTTCTCAAAACCATCGGAGTCGGCATAGCGAGCGACGTCCAACCATACCCGGCCCCAACGCTCACCAAAATGTGGCGACGCCAGCAACCGCTCGACCGCATCCTCGTAACCGTTCCCACTCGCATGCGATTCGAATTCTTTAAGCTCATCCAGCGTCGGCGGCAAACCAACGATGTCCAAAGACAACCGCCGAATAAGCGTCGAAGTTGCCGCCCGCGGCGAGGGCTCGAGCCCCTCCTTCTCAAGCTTCGCAAGTACGAACGCATCGATCGGATTGCGGACCCAGCCCGAATTCTTAACCGCGGGCACCGCCGGCCGCTGCGGCGCAACGTACGCCCAATGCGGCTCGTACTTCGCGCCATTCTCGACCCACGTTCGCAGCGTTTTGATTTGCTCCGGCCGCAGCGTCTTTCCCGAGTCCTGCGGCGGCATCCGCTCATCCGGATCGTCGCTCGTAATCCGCTTAACTAACTCACTGTCGCCCGGGTGATCCGCATCGATGACAGCTTCAGCGCCGTGCATCTTCCCCACGCTTTTCCAAACATCCAAGCGTAAGTCCGCTTCGCGATCCTTTGGATCCGGACCATGGCAACGGAAGCAATTGTTAGAAAGAATCGGCCGCACGTCGCGATTGAAATCGACGGACGCCGCCGGCTCAGCCGCCACAATTACGCTGACGTTCCAAATGGCCGTTAGCAATGCGACTACAACCAGGCAAAATATGCGAAAGTAAATCATCCGCCGCTGCATGCTCGATTCGATGCGAACAATTGACCGTACTGCATTATAGTCGCGATCCCGAATGCATCCGAACGATTGGGGGTTTGCCGCCTCGCCTAACGTTACACGATCAAATCCATCACCGGCTGGCCTTTTCCGTCCTTTGTCACGTAAAAAGGCCGCCGCTCTACATCAAACGAAGTCTTGGGGCTGATTCCCATCAGGTGCATGATTGTCGCATGCATGTCTTCGAGTGACACTGGATTTTTTGTCACCAGGCACGGTCGTTCAACAGCCGTCTCGCCATAGAGGAATCCGCGCTTCGTCCCGCCGCCAAACATCAACACCGACGCCGATCCCGTGAAATGCCGATGCAACCCGTAGTGAATCGGCTCCTTTAAAACGTCCGTCTTTGCACGCGACTGATCCTTCGCCGTGCTTCCCGGAACACCTTCAATCATCATGTCGCGACTGAATTCGCTTGCCAGAACCACCAGCGTGCGATCCAACAAGCCGCGATCTTCCAGATCGTGAATCAGCTGTGCCACCGGGCGATCGACATCCCGCTTCATTTGCTCCGCCGTCGCGTGACCATTCTCATGCGTGTCCCAATGCACGAACGGAATATACTCCGTCGTCACCTCGACATACCGCACGCCCGATTCGACCAACCGCCGCGCCAGCAAGCACCCGCGGCCAAAGTCGCTGGTACCGTACTTGTCGGCCGCTTCCCTCTTTTCCAACGACAGATCGAACGCCGCCTTTTCCTTCGAGCTCAAGAGCCGATGCGCCGAATCAATCGACCGCAACATCGACTCCTGCTGATAATCACTCGCGTACCGCGTCTGCGGGCTCTCCTTGACCATTCGCTCAAACATTCGGTAGCGATTCTCAAAGCGGCCAGCATTCATTCCCTTCGGCGGACGAACGGCGAGCATCGCATCTTCCGCCACCGGCAAATTGAATGGCCCATATTCGGAACCAAAGAACCCGCCTGTCGTGAACGACTTCAGTTCTTCCGACTCACCATTCCCTTCCAGCCGCTGCCCAATGTTGATAAACGGCGGCATCACTGGGTTGAGCGGCCCCAACACCCGCGCCATCCAAGCGCCAATGTGCGGCGCCGCAACCGTTTGCGGCGGAACGTAACCGGTATGCCAATGATATTGATGCCGTGAATGCAGAATGTGCCCCAGATCCGGCAGCACGTGCGAGCGAATGAGCGTTCCGCGATCCATGACACTCGCGATATTCTCGAGCCCCTGACTAATCTTGATGTTGTCGACCGCCGTATCGATCGCTGGGAAAGTGCTCATCACCTTCTCGACCGGCAATCCCACTTCAAAAGGCTGGTAGCGCTTCGGGTCGAACGTCTCGGGCGCCGCCATGCCTCCCGCCATCCACAGCAAGATGCACGAATCCGCTTTCGCGATCGGGTGCTCAATCTTTTCGCCAACCGGGTCAGCCAACAGCGGTCGCGGCTCGCCCGCCATCATCGCCGCGGCGCTGGCCGCCGCCATTGCTCGCAAAAAATCGCGCCTTGTGCTCGCCGCGCCGGTCCGTGTCGTCGATTGAGTTGAGTGTGTCATATAATAGCTCCGCTTTCACATTTCTTTCAGCGTATGATTTGATACTCGGGCAGCATGATGATCACCCAGAGCAAATCCTCAACCCCTTGAGCCGACGCCGGCCTACCAATGAGTTCGACAGCGTCCTTCCGCTCTGCGGCAGTAGGCAGTCGCGACAGCGCCGCTTCATAAAGTCCATCGACGACCGAAGCACCGTCATCTCCGGCAAATTCTTTGAGAACCGCCGGTGCGCCACGATCAAGCGTCTTCGCAAGCAGCGCACTGTTGGATAGATCCAACGCTTCGAGCGTCGTCAACATCGAAGGTCGGTCCGAAACAACCTGCTCGCGATTCGGCCGCCCCAGCGACCGCATCAAGGGATCGCACGCCACGAGCGCTGCCCGATACGATGTGCGTCCCGGTTTTTCATCCACCGTGAGAAAAGCACCCACACTCTTATGCGGTTTCGACGGCCCCGTGTTCGTGAGCTGCCAAAGCGCATCGGTAAATTCCTCTGCCGTCATTCGCTTGGCGAGCGGCCCCGCGTAAACGAATTTTTCCCCCGTCGGCTGGGAATTGAGCGCTAGCGACTCCGATTGATACGCGTTCGACGTCGCAATCAATCGGATCGTCTTCTTTAAGTCGAAACCATGATCGCTCAAATCGACGGCCAGATAATCCAACAAATCAGTACTCCAGGGCGCCGTCTGCATTGCGTCAACCGGATACACGATCCCACGCCCCATCAAACGATGCCAAATACGATTCACAATCGTCCGCGTAAACCGACCGTTCTCGTGATCGGTCATTAACTTCCCCAGCTGCTTTAACCGCTCGTCCTTCGGCGCAGCAGGATCGATCTGGCCCAGCTCTGGGAATAACCACGCTGCTTGCGCCATCTTTCCCGTCGGTTTATCACAGCGATTAATTTCGAGCGGGCCATCGGCATAAATCGCCGCCAGACCGTAAGTCTCCGATAACTTCCATCGATCGATGAAACTGTCGTGACACGACGCACACTTCATGTTCAGCCCGAGGAACACTTGCGACACATTCTGGGCAAACTGAACTTCCTGCTTCTGACTCGCATTAACGTTCCCGCGCCATTTGATGCCACGAATAAACCCCGCCGATTCCGGCGCAGGCGCAATTAACTCCCGCGCGAACTCATCATAGGGCTTATTATTCAACAACGAGTTGTATAACCAACTGCTAATTTGCGTGCGCCCGCCATCGATATAGCCGGTCCCTTGATAATCGTTCCGCAGCAAATCATTCCAAAACGACAGCCAGTGCTCGGCATACGCCTGATTGTTCGCGAGCAATGCATCAACGACCTGCTCACGTTTGTCAGGATCTTGGCTACTGAGAAAAGCGTGCAGCTGCTCGCTCGTCGGCAGCAACCCGACAAGGTCCAAATAAACACGCCGCAGAAACGCCGCGTCACCAAGAGCAGCCGGTCGCTGGACATTATGCTCCTTCAAATAAGCATCCAGAATGCGATCAATAGGATTCGCCCGCCCCTCACTAACCGCGGGCAACTCCGGCCGCCGCGGTTTAAGCGGTGGTTCGTAGTCCATCGCCGAAAATGTGAATCCCGCATCCCACGGTGCCCCAGCGTCGATCCATTCTCGCAGCGTTGTGACGTCGTCCGCACTCAGCGGAGGCTTGTCTTTCGGCATCCGCTCATCTTTGTCCTCGGAAGTAACAAGATCGATGAGACGCGAGTCCCCCGCATGTCCAGCCGAAACCGCCCCGCCATCGAGCAGCGACTCACGCGAATTCAGTGAGAAATCCCCCTCGTGCCTCCGCCCGCCATGACATTCAACACAATGCTGCCGCAATATCGGTACAACGCGATGAGCAAAATCGAATTCGGCGCCAACCGCCACATCGGCGAAGAATAGCCCTGAGAACGCAACGCCGCAGCCAAGGATTGCCGACCCCAACAGCGAGAAGCGATAATAAAAGTCAGCCCGCATGCCTTTCCCGCCTGGTTACCGTGTAAACGTTTATTATGCTCCTGCCGAAACTACGCGGCAACCAAGTCAAGTTGGCAAAAAACGTCATTAGAAATGACGACCTCGTGACAAAGACGCCCTCCCAAGCTTCGAAAAGCCGTCCAACTATCACGATCGAAGTCCGTCGCGAAGATATCCTTTCCCCTACCGCGCAGCTTCTAATCCACTCGCTGAATTCCGAGCTTGAATCCCGGTATCCCGAAGAAGGTGCAAACTTCTTCCGCTTAGATCCCGACGAAGTCGCCGCAGGCCGCGGTGGTTTTTTCGTCGCCTACGCGGATGGCCATCCCGTCGGCTGCGGAGCGATCCGCTGGATTGACTCGGACGCTGCCGAAATCAAACGCATGTATGTCGCCCGCGGTAATCGTGGCGGCGGCATCGGCGGAAAGATTTTGGCCGAGCTCGAAGCGGAAGCCGCCCGCTTAGGCATCCGACGCATCGTGCTAGAAACCGGCCCCCGCCAGCCGGAAGCAATCGCGATCTACAAGCGTGCCGGCTTCGCCGAGATCCCACTCTTCGGCGAATACGTCGATCCGCGATATAGCCTCTGCATGGCCAAAAACGTGTAACCATCGTGATAGCTTCGCTATCGTCGCAGTCGCACGTCGCCATCACCTTGCGGGCAATGCCGTGAATCTCTAACCTGCCCACCTCGAACTGCCGAATTCCGATAATAGCGATTGCAATGCGCGCTGGCCGACGATCGGCTCACATGCCCAAGGAGGGGCTGTGCCAAAGTCTTATCCACTATTCTTGGTTGCCTTGATCTCGGCCGGCGGCTGGTATTTCACCAAAGGCCCGGGCCAAGGAAAACTTGGCGAAGTCGCTACGGCCGTCTTGAAAGGCCAGTACAACCAAATCCCACAAATCCTCGCCGGTCCTAGCACTCAGCCCGGCGGTTTTGCCGGCTACTCGCAGCCTTCGAGTTACCCTACCTATCAGTCGCAGCCCGTCTCAACGCAGACATCCGCAAACTACGGTTCGTACACACCTCAACCCGTAGCCCCGGCGCCGCCAGGTCCCGCGCCGCCAGCGCCCATGTTCGGCGGACCCGCGATCCGCATCGCCTCGTTCAACATTCAAGTCTTCGGCGAAGCTAAGGCCTCTAAGCCGTACGTCATGCAGACGCTGGCTTCGATCATTCAAAACTTCCACGTCGTCGCGATCCAAGAAATTCGCACCAAAGACGACTACTTCATCGACAACTTCCTCCGCACGTACGTCAATACAAACGGCAAGACGTACGATAAGGTTGTCGGCCCCAGAATGGGCAAGACGGTTAGTAAAGAACAGTACGCCTTTTTGTACGACACGTCTGCAATCGAAGTCAACAAGAACAGCATCTACTCGGTGAATGACCCCGATGGCCTGCTACAACGCCCGCCCCTCGTGGCGATGTTCCGAGTTCGCGGCCCGCCGCCGGACCAAGCGTTCACCTTCGTGCTGATCGACATGCACACCGAGCCCGATCGCGCCGTCGCCGAATGCGATACCCTTGCGCAAGTCTACCAGTCTGTCCGACGCGCCTCGGGCGGTGAGGATGATATCATCATCCTGGGCGATCTCAACACCGACGATCGACACCTCGGTGGCCTAAGCCAAATCGACGGCGTCCGCCCCATCGTCCGCAGTACATTCACCAACACTCGCCAAAACGCTCAGTACGATAACTTCATCGTCCACGCGCCTTCCACGACTGAATTTACAGGTAAGTGGGGGGTCTTCAACTTCCAAAAGATGTATAACCTCTCACTCGAGCAGGCGCTTCAAGTGTCTGATCACTTCCCCATTTGGGCAGAATTCAGCGCCTACGAAAGCGCTAGCCCGGGCCGCATCGCCGAGCGCGATACCGGCATTCGCAATCAGTAACCAATTGCCTCGCTCGCTCGCCGGCGCCAATTCGCGGCCAGCCTTCTTCGCGCCATTGCCGCAAACTCGCTGCATTGGCATACACGCTGCGGTTTAGCCCACGCTGAGTGGCAATTCCAACCCGGCCCCCGCTGGTGTACCATGCAATTACGGGCATTTTGCCAAATCCGGGCGCTGCTATGACGGTTACCAGCCGAGGACTCTACGCTTACCTGACGATCCTCACGGGCAACCGCGCCGGCACCAATTTTCCGCTCGATGCTCGCCGCAACACGCAGATCGGCCGCGGCACCGATTGCCATATTTCGCTGCCCGACCCGCTCTGCTCGCGCGTCCACGCGACTCTCAGCTTCACACCCGATGGCTGGGTCATCCGCGATGCCGAAAGCCGCAACGGCACGCTCGTCAACGGTCAGAAAATCGACGAAGCCACGGTCGTTGATGGCAACACGATCCGGGTCGGCTCCGCCGAATTCGAATTCCACGAGTCGGAAGAACCGCCGACTGCAAAAGGCGATGACCCGCAGTTGATGCAAACGATCGTGCAAGACCTGCCGATCGCCGTCCAAGAATCGCACGAGGACGCCCTCGCCGGCCTGCCCAGCACTGAGCAAGTGAAGGAACTGATGCTACTCTATCAGCTGTGCATCAAACTGCTCGGCTGCGGCGACCCGAATCGCGTTCTCGAAAGCGCACTCGACCTGCTGCGAAAACGTACGAACGCCTCAGTTGTGGGCTTCCTATCGGTCAGTGACGAGGGCAACCTGCAACCTAAGATCGTGATTCCGCGTGATGCGGCAAACCGCGTCAACCTTAATCAGTCGCTGACCGAGCTCGTTTCGCGCCAAGGACACGCGGTCTGGGTCGCCAACCAGTCTTCGAAAGAAGGCACTCAAGACCTCGGCCACTTCGCCGACGCCGTCTGCGCCCCGCTCGTCCGCCGCAATGAAGACGGCGAACGCACGACACTTGGAGCAATCCACGTCTACCTTGAAGATGGCCGATTCCGACAATCTGATTTCGACTTCATCATTTCGGTCGCCAACATCGTCGCCATCGCGCTCGTGCGGGCCCGTGCTCTCACAACGCTGCAAAGCGACTACCAACGCTTAGTCGAAAAATCGCCTGGCCACGACGAGCTCATCGGCAACTCACCGTCGATGCGCGATCTCAAATCAAAGATCAATCGCGTCGCCCGCGCGCCCGGCTGCGTCCTCGTCCGTGGCGAAAGCGGCACCGGTAAGGAACTCGTCGCCCGCGCCGTACATCGCACCAGCCCACGCGCCGATCGGCCCATGGTCTCCGTCAACTGTGCCGCCATCCCCGGCGATCTGATTGAAAGCCAACTCTTTGGCCACAAGGCGGGCTCTTTCACGAGCGCCGATCGCGACCATATCGGCTTCTTCCAACAAGCCGACCTCGGCACGCTCTTTCTCGATGAGGTTGGTGAGTTGACGCTCGAAGGCCAGGCAAAGCTGCTCCGCATTCTCGAAGGCCACCCCTTCCTGCCCGTCGGCGCCACCGAGGAAATTACGGTCGACGTGCGCGTCATCGCCGCCACAAACCAAAATCTCCAAAAGTACGTCCGCGATAAGCGCTTCCGTGAGGATCTCTATTACCGCCTTAGCGTCTTCGAGCTATACCTGCCGCCGCTCCGCGATCGCGGCGACGATATCAGCCTGCTCGTCGATTTCTTCCTCGACCACTTCCGTCGCCTCCATGGCCGCCCGAATCTTGGCCTCACCGACGTCGCCCGCAAAATGCTGCTCGATTACCGCTGGCCCGGCAATGTTCGCCAGCTCCGCAACGTCCTCGATAGCGCCGTCGTGCTGGCCGACGAAGAATCGATCCGTCCCCATGACCTCGCGCTTCGCGATTCCGGCAGCAGCGAACTCGAAACACTCCGCATCGATGAGTGGGAAAAACGGCTGATTACCGAGGCTCTCAATCGCACCTCCGACAACGTCCCCGAAGCCGCTAAACTGCTAGGAATCGGTCGGGCCACGCTCTATCGCAAAATTGAGCAATATCACATCGATCGATAACGCGCAACGGCGCTCAGGTACCGAGGGTCGGTCTATGAGAAGTATTGCTTTCAACTGGCTGCTCATCTGCCTGTTCGTAAGTACCGCAGCCGCGGCCGAAAACTGGAGTCGCTTCCGCGGTCCCAACGGCGCTGGCCAAAGCGACGACAACCAAATTCCAACAACGTGGCGACCTACGAACTTCCTTTGGAAGCAGCCGCTCTCCGGCATCGGTCACAGTTCGCCCGTCATCTGGAATAAGCAACTGTTTCTCACCTGGGCCGATGCCTCGACCGGCGCCCAAACGGTCGCCGCCTTCGACGTCGATACCGGCGCTAACTTATGGCAAAAAAAATTCGAAGCCTCTAAGTATCATATCAACGACCTGAACAGTCTCGCTTCGAGCACACCCGCTGTCGACGCCCAGTCTGTCTACGCCCTATGGCTAAAAGACGGCAAGGTGATACTCGCCTCCGTAGACCACCAAGGCGAAGAGCGCTGGCGGCAGGAGATCGGCCCCTTCAATGAAGTGCACGGCTTTGGCATTTCGCCGATCGTGGTTGACGACCTCATCTACGTGAACCGTTCCAGCGGCGCGGAGAGCGCCATCACCGCGTTCGACCGTACGACTGGCGCCGTTCGATGGAACGTGTCGCAAGACGCGGGCACGACGTCTTTTTCCACACCCTGCCTTTTGGATCCAGATGCCGAGCACAAAGTCTTACTCGCCGCCAACACGTCCTCCGGCCTCCTTGCCCTTGATGCTCTCACCGGCAAAATCCTCTGGCAAGTATTAAAGGACGATCTCGATCAGCGTTGCGTCAGCTCGCCTATCGTTGCCCCCGGCTTGATACTCGTCGGTTGTGGTCAGGGTGGCAACGGGAAAGCCGTGTTCGCCGTCCGGCCGCCGGACGGCGCCTCGCCGCCTCAAGAAGTGTATCGCCTCAAGCAAAACACTCCACAAGTTCCCACACCAGTAATTGCCGGCGACTTGCTGTTCGTCTGGAGTGACCGCGGCGTAGCCTCGTGCTACGATCTCGCCACCGGCAAACAACACTGGCGTCAGCGAA
>DATBAY010000534.1:0-10605 GCA_036271295.1 Lacipirellulaceae bacterium
GGCAGCGTTCTCGGTGAAAGAAGCCGTCTTCCCCTTCATCAATTTCTCCGGCGTCGACATCGTCCTCGTCCCTGAAATGCGATCGACCGGCGAAGTCATGGGCATCAGCGATCGCTTCTCGATGGCTTTCGCCAAGAGTCAACTAGCGGCCGGCACGGTCCTACCGCAAAAGGGCAACATCTTCATCAGCGTCGACGATCGCCACAAACGCGCTGCCAGCGAACTCGGCCGCAAGTTGGCCGCGCTAAACTTTGGACTACTCGCCACCGCCGGCACCGCCGATTCACTGGAAGCCGCCGGCGTTCCCGTCACACGCGTGAAGAAACTCGCCGAAGGCAAACCCAACTTGCTCGATTACTTCGCCGATCGCGCGGTCGCGCTTGTCGTCAACACGCCCAGCGGCAAACACGCCCGTAGCGACGGTGGCAAGATCCGCGCCGCCGCCGTCCAAGCCGGCGTGCCATGCCTCACCACACTCGAAGCCGCCACCGCTGCCGTGAAAGCGATCGAAGCGCTCCGCGAAGAAGAAATCCAAGTGCAGCCGCTTCAGGATCGATTTTCCGGCGCTTAACTGGGCCTTCGTTGCTGAACAACGCGGAATCAATTCGTGAGCAACGAACTACCTGATAGCAGTGAGGCCGTCTCCGAACGCATTCCGATCGGTGCAGTGGCGATTGGCTCCGATATTGTCGCCCGTCGCACTCGCGATTGGACGCATTGGGCCGGAGTCATCCTCTGGTTGTTGGTGCAGGCTGAATCGCTTTCGATTGGGTTGTATTGCATTTATCTCTGGCGCATCGCATAATCCGAACCCCTCGCGGAAGGTTTTGTTTTCGCCGCGAAATACGAATATACTGGCCCGTATGAGCACGACCGCATTTCATTTCGAATCGTTTGAATCCTTCTCGCCCTTTAGCGACGTGGGGCCGTACCGCGCAAGCGACTATTGGCAACTGCCGGAAGGAGAACCAGTCGAGCTCATTAGGGAGAGGTTCGTTGCGTCGCCAAGCCCAAACGCATTGCACCAAACCATCGTCCTCGTCGTCGCGGAGATCTAATTAAGGGCCGCCCGAAAAACGGGCGCCAAGGCGATGTTCGCGCCGATGGATGTCACGCTTTCGGACGACACGATTTTGCAACCCGATTTGCTCTACATTGCCAAATCTCGCCGCCACATCATCCATGAGCGCGTCGAAGGCCCGCCCGATCTAGTGATCGAAATCATCTCTGGCACGAGCCGCCGCGATCGCGTCGAAAAACTCGATCTGTACGCCAAGTATGGCGTCGCCGAATACTGGATCGTGGACCCTCTATCGCAGCATATCGAATTCTTGATCAACGAAGGTGGCCGCTTCGTCATCGAGTCGCGGGCGAACGACCGCTACCAATCACGCCGGCTGCCCGAGGTTGAAATCCAAATCGCCGATTTCTGGCACGAAGTCGATCGGCAGATGGCGAACGACTGAGGGTTCGCGTGCCCGCCGATCTTTCAACCGCCGTCGCAACAACCTCGCCGCAACTGGCCAGCGACCGGCCACCTCTGCGAATCCATCATTTTCTACTTTGCGGCATCGTCTGTGCAATTTATCTCACTTGGTGGCGCACCATGGTACCGCCGTCCGCGGTAGAGCAACTTCCGCCTTGGGCGATCGGTTTCACCGCGGTGTTCAATGCGCTTGAGGCTGTCGGATTCACATTGGCGGCGCTTTCGGTGTTTTGGCGATTCAAAGGATACGCAGGCCTCGAGCAGCCAGGCGTGTGGCTGCTTCTAAGCTTTTTGGTGGCCGTCATTCCGACGGTTATCAACAACTTACTAATAACGCTGATTGGGTTCGATTGGCCGGGCGCTCTCCGCGGCTATTACGGCACGGACTACTGGGCACTAACAAACGCCTGGTATTTAATTCTCTTTAGGCTTACACCGCTCGTGTTTTTCGCTTACGGCGCGTGGGCCGTGGCCGACACGCGCGCCTGGCGATGGGTCTTTGTCGTCATTGCAATGCTAAGCGTGTTCCCCATCGTCGCTTGGATATCTCAAGCCCTATCCATGAATCTCAACGTGCCTATAAAAAGCGCGATTGCGATGCCAAGCTTCATCGCAGCCGCCGCGATATTTGCCGTCGCAACTTGGGCCCTCACGACGGATATTACTCAACAGCGCCGAAGATGCTGGCCCCATTGGGCCGGCATCGGATTGTTGATCACCCAACAGTTCTTGCTCTCGCTTGGCGCGCTGATCACATTGGTAAGTGGATAATCAAGAAATCGCCCGCCGCAATTCGCGAATTTTCTCCGCAAGCATACGGAATGAAAGCATTGCTTAACTCTTCACCCTTCGAGAATTGCGCGCACATGCTGGCATTTTTCGCGTGGTCGCAAAAAACTCGCCTTGACCGCTTTGTGTCCCCTCACGTATCTTTCCCCACCACGACGAGGGAATGAGAAGTGGGGCCCGCGGGGCAAGTCGTCGTGGCAAGAATCAGAAACAATCAGCGACCGGCGCTTTGGCCAAAAACATTCAGGACAACCTGAACCGGCGCACCGGAGACCAACGAACCACGTGGATGGGTCTACCCCCCGCCTAAGGCAAGGTGGACCCCGCAGCGGTTGGCGTTGGCACGGAAGCCAGCCATCCGCTACGATACACTCCCCGACACGCGGCAGTCGCTTCCTCCCCCCTAAAGCGACCTGTTGCTAGTCCGCCCGCACGCAAGCGTCATTGCGTCCAATCGCTCCCGGAAAGGTTGCTACGTCCTTTGCCCCCCTGGGACGTGTGCTTTTCTGGGAGCTTTTTTTGCGCGCTCACCCAGCTGCTAGCACTCGTTCTCTTCGCATTCGCGCCACGCTCTTTTGTACCTACTACGACGCGCGAAGTGCATCAGTTCTCTGCGATTTTTTACCTGCCAGCAAAACCGCGCTCGCGTTGTGAATCACGACGTATTCCGCTAAACTTCGCGACCCAAAGAACAGGCGGAGGCGTGCGTTTTCGAAGAAAGAATAACCACGGAGACACGGAGAGCACAGAGAAGAACAATTTAGACAGGATCAACAGGATTCACAGGATTAAAAAAACCAAGGGCAAATATATCCTGTCGATCCTGTTAATCCCGTCTAGAAATGTATTTGTATTCTCCGTGTCCTCCGTGTCTCCGTGGTTAAAACTGTCTTGATGTCTTAGCAAGGAAGTTAGGTTTTGATGAGCAAGGAAGCTCCCAAGCGGCGCCCCGCAGCGCCGAAGAAGTTAGGCACCCTGTCCGCTGAAGAACAGTTGCGCGCTGCGCGCGAAATCGTCCGCCGCGAGGCCGCCGGCGTGTGGAAGGTTTCGTATCGACTCAACTCCTCGTTCTGCGAGGCGATCAAACTGCTGTACACTTGCAAAGGCAGCGCGATCATCACCGGCATGGGCAAGGCTGGACTCATCGGCCAGAAGATTGCCGCAACGCTGTCATCGACCGGAACGCCTGCGCACTTTCTGCACCCGGCCGAAGCCTTCCACGGCGATTTAGGCCGCGTCCACACGCAAGACGTCGTCGTCATGCTCACGCAAAGCGGCGAAACCGCCGAGGTGACGCAGCTTCTGCCGTCGCTCCGCGAATTCGGCGTGCCGCTCATCGCAATCACTGCCGCCCGCACCAGCACGGTCGGCCGCGCGGCGAGCGTCGTCATTGAGCTCGGAGATTTGGAAGAAGTCTGCTCGCTCGGCCTCGCGCCGAGCACCAGCACGACGGCCATGCTCGCCGTCGGCGATGCCCTCGCGCTCGTCATGAGCAAAATGCGCAACTTCCAAGCCGACGACTTCGCCCGCTTCCACCCCGGCGGCGCGCTCGGTCGGAAGCTGAGCAAAGTCGACGACATCATGCGGCCACTCGCCGAATGCCGCACCGCAAGCGACTCGCTTTCCGTCCGCCAGGTCATCGTCAAATGCACGAAGCCTGGCCGCCGCAGCGGGGCAATCATGCTCACGGATAAAGCCGGCCGCCTCACGGGCCTCTTCACCGATAGCGACCTCGCACGCCTCTTCGAAAAGCGCGACGAAGCCGCTCTCGACCGCCCCATGTGCACGGTCATGATGACACATCCGACCACCGTCCCCAGCGGCACGCGCTTCGGCGACGCCGTCGCGCTCCTCGCCCAACGGAAGTTTAGCGAACTGCCCGTGGTCGACAAAAAAGGCCGCCCGGTCGGTCTCGTCGACGTCACCGATGTCCTCGGCCTGAAAACCGAAGCCGAAGGCGACGTCCCCACTACTGCCACACCCAAAAAGGTGGCGTGATCCAAAAGATCTCTCGCAAAGTCGCAAAGAACTATTTTGAACCACGAAGGCACAAAGAGCACCAAGGAATCGAAATCTCTCATGTTCTTTCAGGTTGATCTTTGTGACTCTTCGTGTTCTTCGTGCCTTCGTGGTTAATATCTCTTTTTCCCCTTTGCGTGAGATAATGACCCTCGCCCAAACCTGCTCCAAAATCGAGCTCATCCTCAGTGACGTCGACGGTGTCATGACCGACGGCGGCATCCAGCTGCTCGACGACGGCACGCAGTTTGTGAAATTTCACATTCGCGACGGCATGGGAGTGCGCCTGTGGCGCGAGGCCGGCAAACGGTTCGGCATCGTCACCGGCCGCAAGCTCGAATCGATCCGCAAGCGAGCCGAAGACCTCTGGCTCGATATCATCCGCCTCGGCGTCGACGACAAGCTGCCCGCGATCGACGAGCTCGCCGCCGAGTTCAAAATCACGCGCGAGCAAATCTGCTACATCGGCGACGACCTGCTCGACCTCAAAGCTATCCAATCTGTCGGCTTCGGTGTCGCCGTAGCCGACGCCGTCGAAGAAGTCCGCCAAGCCGCCAAATATACGACGAGCGTCCGCGGCGGCCAGGCCGCCGTCCGCGAAGTCATCGAGCTGATTCTCAAAAACACAGGCCGTTGGGAAGAAGTCATGCAACGCTACAGTCTCGCCGGATGAATTCGTTGCCTTTCCATGGGAGTCATTCATGCACACTAGATTCCTTGGGCCAATCTTACTGCTGGTTTTTGCATCGCACCCGGCGCGGGCTGCCGATGTGCAATTTCAGTTGAGGACATTGGGAGTGCAAGTTGACCAGTCGTCCGTTTCGAAGTCGACCGACAGCGTCCCCCTCGAAATCAAAGATCGTGTCTGGGCCGCCCCGGCTGTCGGCGGCGACGTTTTGCCGGCGCAGGAGTTCGCCGGCGATAAAACGACCGACTGGAGCCTCGCCGTACTAGCGTTCAACGAAGAAGCGTTTCATATTTCTCGCGACAATCGGTATCCGATGCCAAGACCGATTGTCGAGTCGACTCATTGGATCGAAAAATCGCTGTTACCGCTGACACAACAGATGTTTTCTGCGCGCGAATCGCAGCAGGCAGTTTTCTCGCAAGTTCTATGTGAAAAACTGAATTCACACGACCATAGCAAGCCCTCGCCTTTAGATTTGTTGTAATGCCAGGCCGCTGCCCGGCCTGTGTATTTCACCATCCCGCCTATGCTCCGCCGCATCCTCCGCAGCACGATTGTCTTTGCAGTGCTCGTCGTGGCGTACGAAGCTTACGCGACGTTTGCGGTACCACTGATGGAGCCGCCGCTCAGCATGCGCGCTCACCGCGACATTTCCGACGGAGATCGCCTTAAAGGCGAACAAGTCGCCACCAAATATCAGCGGCTCCTCTCCGCTTACTTTCCCAAGAATCACTGGTCCCAAACCCGCCAGCCGAAGGTCATCGCCAGCGCCACCGAACAGGCGATGCTCGTGTTCGACGACTACAAACGAACACCCGGAACGAACAAAAACGCCGATGGCTCGCCCACGACGCTCGTCGACATCCAGCGAATCACGTTCCTGATGTTCCCGACACCGCCGCGCGAAGGCATCACGCCGCCACGCGATGCAATCATCGTCGAATCGTCGCAGGGCGCGCACCTCGAGTTCGACGAATTCCGTCCCGAAGCCGGCAAAATCGGCCAGATTCTGCACGGCGAATTCCCGGGCCCCATTCGCATTCACAGCGACATGAAGGAGCCCGGCCCTGAAGACGACCTGCTGGTCGAAGTCTCCGACCTCGCCATGAACACGAAGCTTCTTTACACGAGCAAGCCCAACACCCCCGTGCGGTTTCGCCTGGGCGACAGCGCTGGCGGCGGCACCGAATTGGAAATTCGCTTCCTGGCCGACGAGCACTCGAAGCCGACGGACGCCGGCCTGAAAATCGCCGGCTTCGATTCGCTTGAAATTCGCCGTGATGTGAAGATGCGGCTGCAAATGGATTCCGGCGCGTTAATGCCAGGCGCAAAGAAGAAGGACGCGAAGCAAGACAAGAACGCCAACCCGCTCGCAACCGCTCCGACGGTTCAACTGGCAGACGCGAGCACCGCGAAGCCGGCCCCCACCAAGCCGCCGGTGGATGTTTCCTGCAGCGGACCATTCACGTTCGATTTCGTCCGCTACGTCGCCAGCCTGGATCATGATGTGGAACTCGTCCAACCGATTCCCGACGGCCCCAGCAACCAGCTGTCCTGCAGTCGTCTCGATATTCACTTCGCCCCGAAACCGCAAACAAACCCCGCCGCGGCTTCTATCATCATCGACCCTGGCAAGCGCCAACAGCGAGATTTAGGCCAGCTCGAAGCGGTGGCAATGGTTGCCGAAGGGCATCCGGCGATCATGAGGTCGCCGTCGCGAAACGCCGAAGCTCGCGGCGACCGCATTCAAATTTGGATGCGCGAACAGCGGCTGCGAATCAGCGGCGGTAGCGACGCCATGTTCGTGCAAGGCAAAAATGTTCTGCAGGCGCCGCTGATCGATTACCAACATCCGACCGAGCAGGAAGGCACGAAGATCGGCCTGTTTCGCGCAACGGGCCCCGGCACCTTGCACTACATCACCGACCCCAACAAGCCCGACCAAATACTCAACGCCGAGTGGCAAACTTCCGTGCAACTTGGCCGCGATAAGGGCCAGCCGGTCCTCGCCCTGGAAGGTCGGCCAAAAGTTGCCTTCGCCGAATCAGGAACGCTGTCCGCCGATCAAATTCGCCTCTATCTCCGCGAGCTCGACAGCAAAAGCACCGCCGGCATCACACTCAACGGCAACGGCGATACGCAAAACAAGTTACGGCTCGCGCCCGACCGCATGCTCGCGACCGGCCACGTCGATATCGCGTCGCCCAAGTTCACCGGCCGCGCGCAATCGCTCTCCGCAACATTCCGCCTTCAACCGCCGGCGGCCGCGGCCGGCCCGGCGCAACCGAACGCCGCGAGCGGCGTCGCGAACCCTTCCGCCAAACCGGCCGTCCCGTCTGCGCCCGCTTCCACGCCAGGCTCCATGCCACCGCAGCAGAAATACTACATCGATACCGATCAAATTCAGCTCGAGGTTTCGATGCAAGGTGAATCGGCCACGCCCGTGTCACTCGCCTGCGATGGTCACGTCGTCCTCACGGAAGTCCCGCTCGTCGCCAGCGCGCAGCAACCGCTGGAAATCCGCGGCGGCCAGCTGCTGGTCACCGAATTGAACACCAACACGCCACATGCCACGCTGCACGGCGCGCCGCCCGGCCAGCCCGCGGGTTCTGCACTCGCGCAAATCATCGGGCGCGGCGTCACGATGTTCGTGAACACCGTCGAAATCGACCAGCGCGAAAATCGAATTTGGAGCGATGGCCCCGGCAAAGCCACGATCTTGACGACGCATGGATTCGCTGGCGCCGCACCTTCGGCCGCGCCCGCCCCGACCGATCTTACCTGGCAAGGCGGCCTGAAATTCAACGGCCAAACCGCTCTGTTCGAACAAAACGTACTCGTCACTGCCACAGACAGCACGGTCCGCTGCGACCAGCTCGCAGCCAAGCTCAGCGCGCCGATCAATTTCGCGGCCGGTGGCGTGAATCAATCGAATATCTCGCTCAACGAAATCGAGTGCCGCGGCCAGGTCGCGCTGGAAAATGTCCAACGCGACCCGGGTGGCGTCACATCGCACGAAACCATGACACTCGCGCGACTCTTCATCAATCAACAGACCGGAGCAATGACCGGCGACGGCCCCGGCGTCATCCGAGCCACCCGCTTCGGCGACAGCATGGTGACGCTGCCCGGCCAACCGAACCCGCCGGCGAACCGCGGCGTCCCCGCCGCCGGCGCTTCGGGCAGCAAACTCTCGTTCCTGCGAGTCGATTTCCGCAAAGGCTTAGACGGCAATATCTACACTCGCGAAATGACGTTCCACGAACGTGTGCGTGCGATCTATGGTCCGGTCGATTCGTGGGAGCAGGAACTCGATCCGACTCGTCCTGCGTCGTTGCCAGATGACGCCATGACGCTGACCAGTGACGACCTTCGCCTGAACGAAGACCCCGTGGCCGCTCGCGTCGCCGCATCGTCCGTGCCCGGCAAGCCACCCGCGCGCTATGTGGAAATGCAAGCCAACGGCGACGTCCACATCGACGGAAAAATCCCCAAGCAGGGCGAATTCAGCGTCCAAGCCGATCGAGCGAGTTACGAGCAAGCCAAGGAAACTCTCATTCTGGAAGGCGACACGCGCACGCCCGCGAAGCTCTGGCGACGCACGGCCGCCGGCGTCGATTCACCACCGACCGAAGCTCGCAAAATTCGCTACAACCGCGCGACCGGCGAGACAAAAGTCGACGACATCCAATACTTCGAAGTCCTGCCCGGCGACACGCAGAACGCCCGTCGCCCCACGCCCGCTGCCGATCGTAAATAGCAAGACAACTATGGCGTGCGATGCGATTCGGCAGCCCGCGGCTCTGCCGGGGGTTTCGATGTGCTAGCCGCGCCGATAGTCAAACACTCACACCACCCGACGCCGTTCCTGCTCCAACCGCTCCGCAATAAACCCGATCGCATGCGGCGCCATCTGGCACGCATAACGAAAGCTGTGCCCGCCACCTTCGGTTTCCATATCACACTCAAATGGCACACCCAGCGAAGCCAATTTCATCCGCAGCCGGTCCGCCGAATCGTGCCACCGCATATCCGTCGGATCGCAGCAGAAAAATTGATTGCGGGGCCAGTTAAGCGGATGAATGTGCAACGTTGCCGTGTCCTGCCGCGCACTCTCCGTGTCGCCATACATATATTCCAGCCCCGGATCGACGCCCTCGTCAATCCGCTTCTGAAAATCGACCGCCGGCGAGATTGCCGCCACCGTCGGGAACAAGTTCGGATATTTATACGCCATCCGCAGCGCAGCCTGGCCGCCCATGCTCACGCCCAGCAACGCAAGCGCCGGCGGCCGCGCGTTCCAGCGCTCGCACACGAATTGCACCACGTTCTCACGCACGTACGCCTCGGCCGAAAATCGCTCATCAAACTCCGGCCAGATTCGATCCGTCCACCAGCTCCGCCCCGAAACCGGCTCGATCAACCGCAGCCCATATCGATCGAACTCGCGCATGAACGGCTCAAAAGCCCGCAGCGATGCCGCCTCGCTACAGTGCAAATAGATCACCGTGTAGCCGTGCGGACTCGCTTCCGGCGGCTCATACAGTCGGCACGCATGCCCGGCCAAATCAATCAGCGTCCAAGTCCCGGTACTTTCCATCTCTAGAACTTTAAGCTGGCAGAAGTCTCACGCAAAGGCGCGAAGGTGCAAAGAGGGAATTAACCGCAGAGAGCACCGAGGACACGGAGAGGAAAAAGGAACCGATGACTAAATCTCGATGACCAGGATACGATTATTCTTTGATTGGTCTTGGTACTTGGTCACTTGCCTTTCTCCGTGCTCTCGGTGTCCTCTGTGGTAAAAAGTCTTTGCGCCTTCGCGCCTTTGCGAGAGATCCTCCGCATGCTTGCTGTTTCGCCGCCTACCGAATCCAACGGCCTCCGCGTAAAATAACAGCCCCAACCCGCTATCCACGGAACACCGCGTGAAGCAAGTCCTCAGCTCTAACCAGATTCGCGACGGCGTCGAGAAGCTCGCCGCGCAACTTCGCGCAATTTACGGCCAGCGCCCCATCACGATCGTGGCGATTCTTACCGGCAGTCTCGTGCTGCTCGCGGACCTGATCCGTCAGCTCGAGATGCCGCTGCGCGTGGTCCTCATTCAAGCCAACCGCCGTCGCACGCCCGATCCGACTTGTGAAGCGCCGCCCGCCGATCACTCCATCACGTCGAAAATTAAAAACCGCGACGTCATCGTAATCGACGACATCTTCGACACCGGCCACACGCTCGTAGAAATGCTGGCCCAACTTCTGCAACACGAACCCTCCTCGCTGCGTTCTGCCGTATTGATGCGCAAGATCGGCCGGTCTGAAGTCCCCATCCAGCCAGACATCGTCATGTTCGAGATCCCCGACGAATTCGTCGTCGGCTACGGCCTCGATTACGCCGAAGATTACCGCAACCTGCCCGACATCTGCATCCTCAGCGAATAGAGGCTCGGGCCCAGCAGCCCGTGGCAGAACTCCTCTGGCCCGAAAAACGGGGACACCATTGCCTGTCCCCGCCGATAAACCGTGCGTCCGGGCGGGACGGGCTATGGTGTCCCCGCTTTTCGCTAGGACGGTCCGGCCGCGGGCGGCATCCTGGTCCATCACGGCCCCAGCAGGTCGCCAGATGGCGT